>JAKAZZ010000012.1 GCA_021826315.1 Actinomycetes bacterium | reverse complement strand
CTTATCAGAGCCTTACTAGAAGGGCTCATGTGCTCACAAGCGGACTTAATAAGCTATATGGGATTGGGACTAGTTGATGCCGTTTTGGGAGAGATTTTAGATAAAAAGTGGTTGAGGTGGGGGTTTAGAGTTCAGTAGGGGTTTGAGAGATGTACATGGGACAAGGATTGTCATAGATCTTTGGATGGGTGTAGGTATCGAATGGTTCGAATCTGGGGTAAAAAGGGGGGAAGGGGTGACGGAAGTCACTACTTAATATCCACGACACTGTTTCTAGCAAGGAACATACCTATTGTTTCGCTCTACGACTGGTACGATCCGCCGTCGTCGGAACAACCGCAAAGCCTAAGTAGCCGACCGAAAGACGGCTAAAGCATTCGAGCCCAAATAGTCGGTAGATGCATCAAAAATTCCACCGCAAGTTAGGCTCGCTAGTCTTCAGGAACCAGATCCCGATATGAGCTGTGACTCTTTGACAGTTAAATTAGCTTTATCCATCAAAATCAGCGATGTAGCTACGAGGCCATAGCGTTGATTAATTTGGCTATTGAGATGGGATCTCGTAACGACCCTACGGCTCAATGGCCACTGAGCAGATCACGTCCTGTGGATAGCAGCATCAAGACGTCCAGCTGAGGAAATAGCAATGGTGAACTTCAGGGAGGGCAACCATGATTCAATTACTGCCAAAACGACAGCTAGAGTTCTCTTCGTAGATCCTGGTAACCGCCCTCAGAAAGACTCAGGAAATTTCAACTGGGGCAAAGTAAACGCGCTCACGACAACCCGACGTCTCAAGAACAATTGAAACGTACCTGATGCCCCGCGAGCATAGAACGCCACACTATGCAGCGAAGAAAAGAACTGCGTCGCCTTTTCCTCACGCCACCTATATCGATTTTGCGTCAGCCACCTAGATCTAGGTGGCTCAGAAGATCCCGAACCGAACAACCGACGCAAGCCCAAAGATAATAGAGTAGACCGCAAATGGGACCAGGGTACGAGTCTTGAAATAGCGGGCGAGGAAGATCACAGCGAAGAGTGAGGTCAGTAGCGCGGCGGCGCTACCCGCAAAGATCTCTGGACGAATGCCGTTGCCAAGTAGTCCAAAAAGATCAGGAACCTTCACTGCTCCCGCCGCAAAGATAACTGGAGTAGAAAGAAGGAAAGAAAAACGAAGAGCATCGAGATTGCCTAGGCCTCGATAAAGTCCTCCGACCATTGCAATACCCTCTCTGCTGATACCAGCGAGCAAGGCTAACGCCTGAAGGGTGCCGATAATGAAACTGCCCAGCACTCCAACCTTGGAGAGTGCATGCTCAGAGGCGTCATCCATCGGTACGATAGGTTCATCTCGAAATCTCGGAGTGCTAGTGAGTTCTGGGCGTCCGAGGAAGTGACCCCTTTGAGTACAGTCCCCCGCTGTGATCGCCGCCGATAGAACTCTCCAAGGCCGAGGATCGAACCATTGATCGTCAAAAAATCGCTGCTGCCATCGGCTTGGCAAAAAAGCGTACGAAACAAATGCTCAAAGATCAACCCCAAGAGCCCTACTGGAATTGTCGCAACTACTATTAGCCAGGCGAGACGTTCACTATCGGTCTCGATCTTTCGACGGTAACAACTTCGAAGGAACCCGCCAATACGACGAATCCACTCCTTCGCATAAAAGCCGAGAAGGACAATGGCAGTAGCGAGATGAAGTCCGACGATAAATGCAAGATACGGGCTGTTCGACATCGACTCCTGACGTACAAGGAGGGCCAAGGTTCCGCCGAACCACGACGGTAAAAGAACGTTGTCGCCCAGACTCAAGATCGGAAAGAATTCCGTCACCCCTTGAATGAGACCTATGACGACCGCCGGCCAGAATGTCATATGTGTTACAGCGCCGGTATTGTGTAATGAATCACTCTTTTCCCATTCGTCGTCGTTTTACTCTTAGCTCAGTTCGCGTTGCGTCGAACGCCTTACCGCACACCGCTACAGGTCGCAACCGCTCGATCCCTTCGATAAACGATCGCCCCAGCTCGTCAAAGACCCACCCCCACTAATCCCGTTACCTCTAGTTTTTTACCTCTTGCCTCGGTAAATTCAGCCCTTGTCCGTCTCAAGTTCACACTGTTCCTACGATGCACCACAAATTTGTCCTAAGACCTCCGCGACGGACGATCGGCATATTGGTGGGCAGGGAGGAACGTGGCACATCCTTCCCATGCCACTGGGGCCACCAGAAGATCTTGGTTCCTGTTACTCCATAAAGCAGTAAGAGGAACTATTTTTCTAATTACCGTCTCGCTGATAGACCTCATCCGCATAGTGATCAAGCGTCTTGGAACATAATGCCAGCACCTCTGTGGCGGCAAGCGCACCAACGGCCCCAAGAAGGTCACGAGCGCGAACTTTTTCGAACCATCTTTGTAGCTTGGCGAAGTCTTCTTCGTTCTCCTCGAGTTCAGCAAAGGTGTAGTGCTCTGCCGTGACCTCCTTTTCAAGACCCACAAGAAAATCTTGACAGCGATCGACGATCTCTTCGTACTCATCGTTACGAGCGGCATTGAATTGAACCACCACCTCTGCACCGCCAGCTAATGCGTCACAAATGAACAAAATGGCGCTCCCTCCCATCTCTTCAGTGATTTCCCGCCGAAGAGCTCGAAGCGTTCGTTCTGCTGTCTGGTCGTGCGGAAAAAGAGCGGTTCCGTTCAGGAGGTATATCGCGCCGAGGGACTTGAGTCGGCGCCACACCGTTGCCCGGAGCCGAGTCGGCTCATTAGGAACTTTATAGGTGAGGATAAGCCATCTCGGCTCCTTTTCAGCTATATCATTTACGCGGTCGTACTGTACACGAGAGGTTGCTTCTACTTCTATATCTCCGTGAACATCTTCGTGCTTAGGTTCCCTCGTCAACGCTTCCTCCACCTCGATTACATGACAGCGTTTCTACTGTGTAGGCTCTGGCAGTCACTATTCCTGCCAGGCGCGACATGGCGGCCAATTAACAGTTCTATTTGACTATGCACCACTCTTACGGGTCGCATGTCGCAACGAGATGATCAGTGCAACAACCCATATAACGGGCAACGCCCACCAACTCACAATACCTCCGCCGTGTAGTAGTGCTACCGCGAGGAGTCCAAGGACCACACCTATGGCAAGGGTAATATCCTCGCCGACGATAAACTTCCACAGAAAGCGTCCAAAAGCCTGCGATTGAATAAGAACCGTTTTCATGCCGTCACTCCACCCATTGTCGCAAGTCCCCGCCTAGAGGATCGAAGTACGGCTACGAGTACAAACGTCACGAGCGCCGTCACAGGAATAATCCCGAGTAACGACACATCAGACCCTGGCCAGTGCGCACCAGCACCCTCGGCACCCCAGAAGGTTCCGAAACTCGTCAACAGAATACCAACAGCGTACTTAATTGTGTTTTCTGGCACCTTGGAAAGAGGTCCTCGGACAATCACCGCAACCACAACTACAAGTGCGACCGCCACCACCGCGGCGAGTGCGGCAAGCGGAATTTCTCGGGCATTGGCTCCAAAGGTAACCACAATAAAGGCAACCTCAAGCCCTTCTAGCAGTACAGATTTGAAAGCCAGCGTGAATCCATAGGGGTCGCCGCCAAGTCTCCCAGCCCTGACCTCAGTCCCGGCAGCCTTAGCCGCAGCTACCTGCTTCAGATAGATAGCATCCTCATCGTGGAGGTCTTTAAAGCCGGAGGCTCGAAGTACTGCCTTTCGAACCCATCCGAGCCCGAACACTAATAACAACCCGCCAACAATAAGGCGAAGTGGACTCAGAGGAATCGATGAGATCGCCGGACCCAAGCCCACAATGACGATGGCCAGCACTGCGAGTGCGGCACTCATACCTCTGAGCGGAGATTTCCAACCCCTCGTTACGCCAACTGCCACGACGACTGTCGTTGCTTCAACTGCCTCCACGGCACAGGCCAAAAAGGCGGCTACGAATAAAAGCCATCCCGTCAACTACACACCTCCATAAGTAGTGATCACACCCTAAGTAGAAGCCAAAATACGGCACGCATCTTCTCCTACGGGCGAAAGAGCGTGTTCTCGCTCCATTAACCATTATAACCACCGTTATTTTTAATCGTAACGGCAGTTAGTAATAATAACCACCTTATGCCGAATCCTTGGATGCTCGTCAAATTTGGGCTCCCTGAAGTAAAGGCCGAGCACGCAATGTACGATAATTGAAATTATGAGCATTGAAGGGTTCTCACTTACACGCAGAAGACACCGTAGACCCTTCAGCGAAGTAGCTAAGGCAGCATCAACATTTGCCGGCCTAGCACTTATCCTTTCCTCGTGTGCAATACCTTCTCTAAAGATTCCCACTGTTCACTCCACCAACCCCCAGACCTTCGCGCAAATATCGTCTATCTACGCCGCAGACGGATCACTATTAACGCAAGTTCCAACAGATATGGTTCGTGTACCGGTATCTCTGTCTCAGATGGGCACCCTTGTCCCGATGGCGACAGTTGCGATAGAAGATAAGAGATTTTGGAACCGAGGGCCTATCGACGTTAGGTCGATCCTTAGAGCAGCTGTTGCGAACTTCAGTGCAGGCGGGATTGCACAAGGCGGCTCAACAATCGAAGAGCAGCTCGTCAAGTTGGAACTCGGAACCCCCAAGCGCACATTATCCGAGAAAGTGCACGAGATACTACTGTCATTAGGTTCTCTCACAGGTACCACGAAGAGCCAGGTATTGGATAAATACTTGAACGACGTTTATTTAGGGGAGGGAACTTATGGGGTATACAGCGCTTCGATTCGATACTTCGGAGTTCCACCATCATCGTTAGACCTCCCCCAGGCGGCGACGATCGCGGGATTGATAAATGCACCCTCCGCATACGACCCTCTCATGCATCCAACGTTAGCGACCCAACGACGAGACCAAGTTCTTGCGGCGATGTACTCCCAAGCACTAATTTCGAAGATTCAACTCTCCCAAGCTGAGGCAGCATCCCTAGAACTAAGTCCGTCACTCTCGCTACTTTCACCAAAGATCGACTACTTTACACAAGCAGTAATCAGCGAAGCCGAATCGATACCGCAACTCGGAGGAAATCCGCAACAGCGTCTCTCGGCTCTTGAGCATGACGGATTACATATTTACACTACCGAAATTCCACAACGTGAAAGTCAAGCTCAGGCCGCAGTTTTAGCAGGAATTCCCGAAAACATTCAGGCATTGAGCGGATCATTGGTATCTATTGACCCCGCAACCGGAGCGGTCGTTGCAATTGTGGGCGGAAGAGGCTACAACAGCAACGCACCGTACTCTCAATTCAACATTGCAGTCCAGGCCCAGCGACCCGCTGGTTCTACATTCAAGGTAATCGCACTCGCTGAAGCATTGACGCAAGGTATATCACCAACAACGATATTTCGCGCTCCTGCTACCCTCACTATTCCTGCGTCAAATGGGCAGAACGCATGGACTGTCTCCAACTATGCCGGCGAAGCATCCGGCGCAATGACTCTTGCGACGGCGACCGCACTTTCAATAAACACCGTGTACGCCCAAGTCATGGAGAAGATAGGTCCAGCAAATTTTGTCGCGATGGCTCACGCTATGGGGATCCGAACTCATCTCTACCCATTCCTTTCACTGGTGCTCGGGGATCAGCCGATTTCGCCCATTGACCTTGCATCGATCTACGCGACTGTAGCGAACTACGGCACCTACAACGCCCCGTATACGATCAGTGAGATTACCGATGCAAATGGCAACGTGATTTACCAACACAAAGCGTCCCCTTCTGTGGCATTTTCACCCGTAATTGCAGCGCGGATGATTCCAATCCTTCAGTCGGTCATGACCGAGGGAACTGGTGTAAATGCAGCGCTCAATCGACCAGCAGGAGGCAAGACCGGGACCGGCGAAAACTGGTCAGACGCTTGGTTTGCAGGCTTTACGCCCCAGCTTGCCACGGCCGCGTGGGTAGGTTTTCCTTCAGGCGAGGTGCCCATGGTTCCACCCAAGACGCCAATTTACGTAGTTGGTGGTAGCTGGCCTGCCAACATCTTTGCAAAGTACATGACAGAAGCTCTAGCTGGAACTCCTATCGCATACTTCAAGACAGTAGCGCAGATCGAGGCCACTTCAACGACGCTTCCACCACAGACAACCACCACGACCACACAACCCATCAACACAATTACCTTGAATAACGTGATTGGAGAGTCGCAAAACGATGCAATCGCCTCACTAAGTGCTCAAGGAGTCAAAATTGCAACATCGTTTGCGCCTTCAGGAGAATACCCACCAGGATATGCGATAGCCCAAACCCCATCTCCAGGGAGTCAGGTCTTAAAAGGAGCATCGGTAACAGTTACTATCGCTAATGGTGCTTTGACTTTCCCAAGTACAGTTTTAGTTCCCGATCTGCTTGGACTATCACCAGCACAAGCGGCGTCCGTAATAGCCTCCTTAGGATTAAAGGGTGCATGCATTGCGGCGGCAACACCCCCATCGACAACTGTTGCAACGACGACTACCGCAGCGCCAACTTCGTCGACCTCAAATCCGAGTACTTCAACTTCAAATGCACCATCGACCACACTTACAACGACTCAGACCACGGTAGCCCCATCAGTAAGTGAGCAATCTCCGATACCTGGTACCCAGGTTGCTGCCGGAACGCTAGTGTCGTGCAGCTACTAACAGGGGCAACACCTCAGATCTAGAAGATGAGCTCGAGCACGACAGACAAATCAGCTTCGATGAGTGCTATCCGATATCTCGAATCAAAGAACGAATATGTGTGGGAGTTGCAACCTTAACCATCGATTCAACGGAGATAGAGACGTATGTAATCGATGAGCGTGCGACAGTTGACGATCCATCTAAAAATGAATATTCAACAGTAAATGAAGTTTCCCCTAAATTGGTCATCGCCATGAATTGATACAAAGAAGTACCGACGTCCAGATCACTATCGACCTTTAGTGATGCCCTACGCAGGACGAAATCCCATTCAATACCAAGAGCGACTCCCCCTTGCCTTCTAAAGTAGAAGTCGAGCGCGTCATCACACTTAGATAAAAGCGCTGATGGTCGAAGATGTCCGTACAAATCAAAATCACGGTACGAGAAATTCACGTTTCCTACTGAACGGCCACCACCGTTAGTCTTTAAAGAATCAACACGTTCCACCGCTAGTAGCGTAGTAGATACAATATCTCTCAACCCGCGGGTGGCGGTCACTAGCATCAAGGATTGATCTTCAATTGAAACGTCTAGAGGAAGGAATCGGATTCAATATTTCGCGTCTAGCGCGGATCTTGAAATCAAATTGGAGTGAAACAATTGCGGACCTTGGCATCACACCACCGCATGCTGCGATACTACGAACTATCTATGAAGCTAATGGAGAGATCGGGCTTCGTGAAGTCGCTAGAAGACTAAGAGCCGACCCAATGAACGTAAAACGTGGCATCGATTTCTTGGAAGATGCCGGAATGATTAGTTCGAGCGTCTCGGAACGTGGTAGACCTCGGTTCATATCCCTAACCGCTTCTGGAGTCGAGACGGCAGTTGAGCTCATAGATAGAATTACCAGCCAAGAGAAGAGATTCGAGGAGTGCTTGACTAAAGAAGAGATCAACGAGCTCTCCTCCACGCTTGGCAAAGTTCAGGGCTATCTAGATTCCTTGAATTCTAAGCGAGATAATTTCGAATCGTAAAACCTCCACTCAAATTCACTACCTTTCGAAATTCCAATCCTTTTCGATGCAACAACGTTTGATTCTCTTCCATGCTGCACTCGGAGTGGAGACTCTTCAGAAAAAAGGTCTACTCCTGACCAAGATAGGTCGGCTTCAAGACATTTCCCGACACGTCCCGGCCCTAGGATCAGAGGTTCCGCAAACAATCCCTCCGACTTTGGCACTTCGATAATAGACCTAATGAGAACGGCACGTCCCTCTCCCCGCGCTCCGGTAACGAAGTTCAAACATTTGTGTACGCCATAGCTCAAGTAAACATAGATATAACCGCCAGGTTCGAACATAGGCGCACATCTTTTGGTCGGACCATGAAATGCGTGCGAGGCTGGATCGTCACTGCCTCCATAGGCTTCTGTCTCAACGATCCGAAACTGTCGGTCCCCTTTTACTACAATTACGCCAATAAGATCTCGTGCTACTGTTACAGCTGGGCGCTCAAAAAAGGCGCGATTCAAAGTGAATACCCCTCTATAAAAACTTCCACCAACCCCAAATTGCCCAAATCGATTTGCTAGGAATATCAAGTTCAAATTGGCGCCATAATTAAGTCTCGTAGGTTTGGTGCACATTGTGGCATACGTCAAATAAAACCACGACTGACGATACCCTCTTCTCTCCAACCGAAAAGGTCAACGTCGACTCGTAGGAGGCAAAACTTCCGTAATCGTTATTGTCAACGGTCAAGAGATTAGTGTCTTCAACCTCTACCAAAATTCGATCACCAAGGCGAGTAGAAGCGAGATAATCAATTTCGATACTGGTAACTCGGAACGAGATGAAGGTGGCAGATCCCCCTTCCGAAGTTAGGAAATGGTAAAGGAAATCATCAACGATGTCCAGATGTCGACCGTTATAGGTGACCCTCTGTGCATCTACGTCGCCAAAGGTAACTACGTATTCATACTTCGTGCCCTCTGTCAACTAAGTCTGCCTTACCTGAAGTGATCGAAAGACCCAATTCTTTTCATCTGCTCTTGGAGCGAATCTCGGTAGATTGAACGCTGCTCCTCAACTGCTGCAATCCCCGCACCACCGCGACTAATTCGGTGCCGCACAGATGCACCAGGCTCTAGCAATTTAGCTGCCTCCTCACCAAGAAGGGGATGAGCTGAGACGAGTTCCTCGAGAGGAACGTGACGTTCAAGAGAGTCTCGCACAAGACCACCGACGACAGCATGTGCTTTACGGAATGGAACTTGTTTGCGCACCAAGAATTCAGCTAAGTCAATCGCGCAAAGGTAAGGCGAATCGGCGGCCTTTCGCATGCGCGAGAAGTCGAAGGTCGCAGTTGTAAGCATTCCCTTAATGGCGCTAAGTGCCCTGGAAACCTGATTGATTGAATCGAAGAGCGGCTCTTTATCCTCTTGAAGATCCCGGTTATAGCTCAAAGGTAATCCCTTTAGAGTAGTTAGAAAGCCACCAAGGTGCCCAATCAATCTTCCCGTCTTGCCGCGCGCCAGCTCCGCAATGTCAGGGTTCTTCTTCTGTGGCAACATCGAGGATCCCGTAGAAAATGCGTCATCAAGGCGAACGTAACCAAACTCTTCGGTAGACCATAGGACTATCTCTTCACCAATTCGAGAAAGATGCACTGCAATCAGCGAAAGATTGAAGAGCGTTTCAGCCACGAAGTCACGATCCGAAACTGCATCGAGCGAATTTTCAAAAGGCTTTGAGAAGTGCAGCAATTGACTTGTGAACTGCGGATCGATAGGAAGAGTTGAACCTCCTAATGCACCTGCCCCTAGTGGGGAGATGTCAAGACGGTCCAACGTATCGGTAATTCGATCCACATCTCTGCTAAGCGCCCAACCATGAGCCAAAAGGTGATGGCCAAATAAGACAGGCTGCGCCTTTTGCATGTGCGTATATCCCGGCATGTATGCATCTTTAGCCTCTTCGGCAAGATCAGCAAGGGCAGTTTCGAGCTCAGTAATCCTGTCTGCTACGAGTAGTAGTTCACGTCGAACAAAGAGCCGAAGATCTGTTGCAACTTGGTCATTTCGGCTCCTACCGGTGTGAAGTTTCGCACCCGCATCGCCCGCAATCTCTGTTACTCGCCTCTCGATGGCCGTGTGTATGTCCTCATCTGAATCCAGAAAGCCAAACACACCTTCCCGAAGCTCATTTTCAATGGTATTCAGGGCTTCAAGAACTGTCTCGAATTCAGCTTCACCGATGATTCCCACTTTATGCAAGCCACTCAGATGCGCCTTAGAGCCAACAATGTCGTCGAGTGCTAGAGTTCGATCGAATGTGAGGGACTCGGTATAGTCCCACAGTTCGCGCGACGGCTCTGAAGCAAATCGTCCATGCCATAGCGTCATCTTCTATAAACCTCCACAAAGCACCAAATCAGTGCGATTACTTACTTCCTTGCCGTTTTGACCACGTCTCAACGCCAAGGCCCCAAATGCGAACGAAACCTTCTGCATCGCTGTGACGGAATTGATCTTCCTTTTCGTATGTCGCAAGCTCGTAGTCGTAGAGCGAATATGAAGAGCGCCTACCTACGACATAGACCCTATTTGGCTCGAGTGCCAATCGGACATCACCGGATACATATCGCTGGCTGTAGGACATAAACTCACTCAGCCCTTCACGTAGAGGAGAGAACCAAAGACCGTCGTATATCAATTCGGCAATACGTTGCGATAACTTAGCCTTTTCGTGAGCTAGATCTCGCTCAAGCGTAAGATCCTCAAGTTCACTGTGGGCGAGAATCAGCCCCAGGGCGGCAGGCGCCTCGTAGACTTCCCGACTCTTAATACCTACGCGTCGATTTTCGACCATATCGATTCGACCATATCCATATGAACCGAAAAGGTCGTTCAACTTATCAATCATCTCAACGAGGGTCATAGCCATGCCATCTAACGCCACTGGTTTTCCCTCGTTGAAGGTGATGGTAATCTCGCTTCGATCTTGCCGCGTCGGTACGGTCATCTCGTAAACGTCATGTGGCGGCTCAGCCCAAGGATCTTCCATCTCACCACATTCAACTGCCCTACCCCATAGGTTTTGATCGATAGAGTACGGCTTTTCCTTGGAGGCGGCAATCGGAATCGAGTGCGCCTGGGCATAATCGATAGAGTCCGCACGTGAAAAACCCCACGTCCGCACTGGCGCGATAATCTCAAGGTTAGGGTTGAGCGCTCGAATTCCAACTTCGAATCGAACCTGGTCGTTACCCTTACCCGTACACCCGTGTGCGACCGCCTCGGCGCCATACTTCTTCGCTGTATCGACAAGTCCCTTTACGATAACGGGTCGAGAGAGAGAGGACACCAAAGGATACTTTCCTTCGTATAGGGCATTTGCATGCAAAGTAGGCAAAACGAAATTTTCCGCAAAGTCTGCACGAGCGTCGATCACCTCAACAGCTACAGCACCTGCTGCGATTGCCCGATGGCGAATAACCTCAAAGTCGCCGCCTTGACCAACATCCATCGCCATTGCAATTACTTCGTAACCATAATTCTGACTAATCCATTTGACTGCTACCGATGTATCCAGTCCACCCGAATAGGCGAGTACTACTCTCTTTGCCAATTTCTTCTCCCCGATCTCAAAACGTTAAAACAGCCTCTAAAAACTTTTTGCGCCATCACAGCTTACTTTGTTCGCCTCAGTCATTCGAGACCCGAAAGCTCGCTTAATCTCGCATATAAATTGCGAGCCTCATCGATAGTTGTAACAACCAAAACGGTGTCGTCGCCGGCGACAGTACCCAGCACTCCGTCGATTGTCGTTCGATCCATTGCCGAGGCAACAACATGAGCCGAACCAGGCGGAGTCTTTATCAATACGATATTGCTCGATATTACGACATCAATTACCCACTCAGACAGAACTCGCCGCAGGTGATCGTTCTCGCTAGCAACATCCTTTTGATTTGAAGGTATCGCATAGACCAACTCACCACCTGGAACTTTGACTTTGATAGCACCAAGATCTTCAAGGTCCCTTGATACAGTCGCCTGGGTCGCCTCGATCCCGACCTTTGCCAAGAGGCTTACCAACTGCACCTGAGAACTGACAAATTCCGTCTCTAATAACTTTGCAATTTGAAATTGCCGTCGATTCTTAGTCATAAAGTCCACCTACTTCAGTCAGATCTCAAGCGAAACAGTAACGAAGGACCCCTTGAAAGGCGTCCAATCGGTTACCGGCTTGAGCAAAAATCGTTTGAGCATTAGCCTCAAAAACTTCCGCAGTTACTTCTTCGCCTCGATGTGCAGGTAGACAGTGCATAAAAACCGCGTTTGAATTTGCACTGGCCATCAACTCTGCATCGACTTGATAGTTAGGGGAAAAAATGGCCCTTCGTACTTCCGCTTCATTCTCTTCACCCATAGAAATCCAGGTATCGCTGTACACTACGGATGCGCCCGCCAAAGCTTCCTTAGGCGATAGGGTAAAGAACACTTCGCCGAGAGTTTCAAGGTAATCTCGGCTCGACTGATCAAAGCTGTATTCATTGGGACTTGCGATCGAAACAGTTGCTCCGACCTTTAGAGCCGCCACTGCGAGTGAAAAGGCGACATTATTCGAGTCACCTACGTAAGCAATTTTGATACCACTAAAGGAGTTGCCAAGGGACATTACATCGCTTATTGTAAGCAGGTCAGCGATTGCTTGGCAGGGATGACTCCTATCTGACAATAGGTTGATGATCGGCAACTTACGCCCGATCCGATCTGTGGCCGAAACCATCCTATCGAGCACGTCGTGGCGAAATACGCGAGCTGCAATAACCCTATGGTATGTAGCTAGAGTCCGAGCGATATCTTCAGCCGACTCTCGCTTGTCAATTCCGACCTCGCTATTTTGGATGTACACCGGATGACCCCCAAGGCGCTTGACAGCTACCTCGCAGGAGTTGCGCGTTCTGAGCGATGGCTTTTCAAATACGAGGGCGACCGAATCGCCCTCACTAAATACTTTTCCGCCACGTCGAGAAAGGGTGAGAATCTCTTGGATATCATCACTCGAAACTTCAACTAAATCCAAAAAGCTACGCATAATGCTCTTTCACCTATTCATTCCGACTACACATTTACAAGAATCTCGGCACTTCGTACGTATTCAACTAGCCAACTTGATCGCGTCGCCCAGAATCGTAACTGCCTCTTCAATTTCGTCTAGGCTCACGGTCAGAGGTGGTGCAAGGCGTAGCGTAGTAAAGCCAATGGGATTTACTACGAGACCGCCCTCTAACGCATACCTAGCTACCAACGGAGCATCGATCCCATCTAATTCGGCACCGAGCAGGAGTCCTCTACCACGTACTTCGACTACCTTGTCGAGGGCCCTCAACCTCTCAGCTAACTCGGAACCTTGATCCCTAGCCCTCTTGGGTGCATCGATCCTTATCATTGAGGTCAATGTGGCTAGCGCACTCGCGGTTGCTAGCGGATTACCCCCGTAAGTTGTTCCATGGTCGCCGGCGACAAATGCATCGGCTACACCATTTTTTGCCCATGTTGCGCCAATTGGAAAACCAGAGCCAAGTGCCTTAGCCATAACGACAATGTCAGGAGCTATTCCGTGGTGGCTAAAGTCAAACCAACTCCCACATCGACCAAGTCCGGTTTGAACTTCATCGAGTATCAGCAGCGTATCGGAGTCACTGGTAATTCTTCGAAGCTCGCCGACGAAGTCTTCACTTAGAGGTCGCACTCCAGATTCGCCTTGGATTGACTCGATAATTACCGCTCCTACGCCACCTGCCTCAATGAGTTTGGCAACACTTTGAATGTCTCCAGCACTCACGTGATGAAATCCGGGCACTACAGGTTCAAACGCCTCTTTCTTCCCCGGCTGAGCCGTTGCGCTCAACGCCCCAAAGGTTCTGCCGTGGAATGCACCGTTGATCGTTATGAACTTGTATCGGTCGCTGCCCTGCCTCTTTCGCGCCAACTTAATTGCAGCTTCCATCGCCTCGGCACCTGAGTTCGAGAAGAATATCTTTCCGCTTTCATTCGTGGGGGTCGATGAAGATATCAGTCGGTCTAGTAGGTAAGCGACTTTTGGGCCATTCTCGTTAGCAAAGAAGTTAGAGGTGTGCATAAGCTTTCCTGCTTGATTTGCCACCGCTTCTACAACTGCTGGATAACTGTGCCCCAATGAAGTGACCGCAATGCCGGAAAGAAAGTCAAGAACGCGGCTTCCATCCTCTCGAAAAAGGTAGCTTCCTTCGCCGCGCACGAATGCATCTCTCGGCTGTCCATAATTAGCCATAAGATACTGAACCGTACCGCTCATCGGTTCGATATCATCGATACCGTCCAAAAGAACTTTGTAGTCCACTTTTCCTCCCCAATGGGTCCTTAGACCAAACTCATTCACAATTCGTAAAACCTAAGTGACAAAAAATCAACTGCTAGGTGCGCCTGTTGAAAGTGTCCTCTTCGATAAATCTCATTATCGCCCTCGTGCTCAGGCGGTTTGCGTCACCATTGTCCCAATGCCTAATTCGGTGAATATCTCTATTAGGAGGCTGTGCGCAATACGACCGTCAAGAATGTGAGCAGCGGTCACTCCTTGAACCAATGCGTCACAACAACTCTCCAATTTGGGAATCATCCCCTCACCAATCGTTGGGGATCCAAGCAACTCTTTTAGCTCCCCGAGATTCATTCGCCTAATAAGCGAAGCCGGATCAGGGTATTTTGAGTAAATTCCTTCGATATTCGTTAGATAAATCAACTTCTCTGCACCAAGGGCTCCTGCGATGGCTCCTGCCACTACGTCAGCATTAATGTTGTAAGCCTGACCCTCTTCATCGTGAGCAACGGTAGCTACTACCGGAATTAGACCTTGTGCCAACAGCCTCTCGACAAGAGTTGGGTCTACATATTTGACTACCCCAACGAAACCCAAGTCACCGCTAGCTCGTTCGACTTCTATCAAACCCGCATCGCCACCACTTATGCCAACAGCAAGTGGCGCGAGTGAGTTGATCGCGCCTACTATCTCGGGATTCATCTTTCCGAGTAATACCATCTGCGCAACTTCCAAGGTCGCAGAGTCAGTAACCCTCAATCCCCCGACAAATTGGCTTTCGATTCCTAGGCGGCTCAACATCTTTCCAATCTGTGGACCTCCACCATGGACGATCACCACCTTGATGCCAACAGAAGAAAGTGCGACAACGTCTTGTGCGAAGGAGGTGAGAGCGGAACGCTCATCACCACCGGCAATTGCATTGCCACCGTACTTGATCACAAAAGTTGAACCCTGAAAGCGACGCATGTATGTAATCGCCTCAATCAAGACCGACGATCTCAGCTGTGCATCTTCAAAATCCGCCATATCCCCTACCAATACGTACACTTATAATTAGCAACACTCCCCAAAAGACGGATGGGATCTGTCACCTGCTAAACCCAAAACTTAAAGAGGCTATGAAGTCCCCATGTTCTCGTCGATATAAGCGTGCGTCAAGTCAGCTGTGATTATCGCTCCCTCTGATGTTCCTTCATCGACATCAATATAGATAGAGAACTCGCGCCGCGAAACAACCTCTACAGCAGCCTCACGATCGTATTCAACTTCGTTGCCATCCGCAAAGACTAGGACAGATCCATAGGTAATAGAGACTTTATCGATATCGAGGTCGACACCAGCGGTTCCTACTTCGGAGAGGATTCGACCAAAGTACGGATCGTCTCCGTAAAACGAACACTTCACCAACGATGACTCAGCGACTTTCCGAGCAATTGCAAGGGCGTCATCTTCACTCTTCGCTCCGGTAACAACAATCTCAACCATCTTCGTAGCACCTTCGGCATCAAAGATGATTTGTCGTGCCAGCGAACTACATACCATGTCAAGAGCCATTTGGAGTTGAGAAATCTCCAAAACTTTTCCTGATTTACCCGACGCTAAGGCAAATACTGTATCGTTGGTCGACGTACAGCCGTCAATAGTTATTCGGTTGAACGTCTTATCCACAGAGCGTCGAAGTGCATCGCTCAATACTTCATGGGTGACGACTGCATCAGTGGTTATAAGAGCGAGCATGGTAGCCATATTTGGAGCAATCATTGCGGCACCCTTAGCAATTGAGCCAAAGCGTACCCCATCGACCTCAAACTCAGCTGTCTTAGCATAGGTGTCAGTCGTCATGATCGCCTTGGCGGCTCCATAGGCACTTTCACTATCATTTCCAAGCGACGAAACGCACTTAGGGATCCCAGCAATGAGCCGTTCGATCGGCATAGGAATACCAATTAATCCTGTCGAAGCTACTAGCAGCAGCTCTGGATTAACCTTTAGTTCTGAGCCAAGGGTCAATAACGACGAAAGTGCATCGCTGTCGCCCTTTTTTCCATTTGCAGCATTGGCATTACCGCTCGTCATAAGGACGCCTACTGCCATCCCACTAGTCTTCACAAGGTTTTGTCGGGATAGCCTAACTGGAGAAGCAGCAGCTAAATTTGTCGTAAAGGTCGCAGTTGCTACGACAGGCTCAAGATCCTCGGTGACAAGAAGAGCTGCATCTAAACGCCCTCCGTCCTTGATTCCAACCGACGATCCCGAGGCTTGAAACCCTTTTGGAAACGTAACACTCATGGGATGAGGCTCACTTTCGATAGTCCTAATTCTTCATCAAATCCAAGCGCGACGTTAGCACTCTGAATGGCCTGACCAGCCGCACCTTTAACTAAATTATCAAGAGCGGAGATCGCCATTACTTTTCCCGAAACTTCGTCGTAGAAGTAGCTGATCTCTACCCTGTTGGTGCCAAGTACGCTTTTTGTATTTGGACTTGTACCGACGGGCCTAACGCCGACAAAGGGTGAAGTTGAGTAAAAATCTTTGATCGCATGCGTTATCAAATCACTAATCTGCCCCGCGTTGGGCCGATCATCAATTGATGACACCCCCAAAGATTCAAGAAAGCTCGCGTCAAAATCCGCGTAAGTCTTTGCAAGAATTCCACGCACCATCGGCACTACCTGAGGCGTAAACAGTAAGTCGGAACCAATATTTTGCGCTATCTCAGGCCGATGGCGATGGGTTCCGATACCGTAAGCAAACGCAGACGAATCGATCTCCGAGAAGAGATTCGCCACGTTAGCCCCACGACCAGCGCCGCTGATGCCGCTAAGAGCATCAGATACTATGCCCGCCCGCTCAACTACACCTAACTCCAATAAGGGATAGAGGGCAAGTGTTACAGCCGTGACGTAGCATCCCGGACTTGCGATCAACCGCGCAGACGAAATAGTACCTCGATTTAGCTCTACGAGTCCATAAGCCGCCTCTTCCAAAAGTGCGATCTCGTTATGGGAAAATCGATAATACCTCTCGTACAAAGACGGGTCCTTGAGGCGAAAATCAGCAGAGAGATCGACGACCAGTCGAAGTGAGTTGATAACCTTCGGCACAACTTCCATTGCTTGCCCATTAGGCATTGCCAAGAATGCTACGTCAACACCACCTCGTCCGATCGACTGAATGAGATCATCGTTCGAAACAAACGTCATCTCCGATACTTCGCTAAAGCTAAGGTGCGGGTATAAATCGCCCACACCTAAGCCAACGTTCGAATTAGCAGAGGCTCCTACGAGTTCAAGTTGCGGGTGAGCCAAGATAGAACGTATAAGTTCCGCTCCCCCGTAGCCCGATGCACCAAAAATAACTACCTTCACACTTGAAAATTATACATTGTAATGAATAAAGTAGAGCTCGTTATATTCACCACAATGAATAATTAGCCTATTCGCGCAACTTGCCGAGGCCACTTTGATGAATTGCCTCGATGGCATTGATTCTTGCACTTCGAATCTCGGCCTCAGTAAGGGTATGGTCCATCGACACCACCTGGACTCTAAAGGTCAATGACCTACTTAGAACCTTTACCGAATCCCCGGTATAAGAGTCGATCAAAGACACCTTCGGGTTATAGCCGGCGATCGATCGGGCGATGAGACTTTCGACATCGACAGCTAACACGTTCGAAGCAACTTCGAACGACAGATCAAAATCGGCAGCTGGATATATAGATGGCGTCAAGGGGCGTCTCGAACCGGCGACTTCGTAAAGGGTGGCCTCAAGATCAATCTCAACATAGCTGACACGACCCTGGGGCAAGAGAGAAGTTAAATCTTCGACAGCGTAAGGGTTCAATTCTCCCACAACGCCTACGATTATTCCGCCTTTACGCAAGACAAGCGATCTGCCAGGGTGAAAACCGATAAATCCACTAGCAACAACTTCGTCGACGTTATCTATCCTCTCACAAGATACCTCGTCAAAAAATCCAAAAAAGCTCGCCAAATCTCTATAGGTTGCAAATGGCGCTGAATCTCCTTTGGAGAGCGCCAAAATAGCCAACCGCTCACTCTCGCGAGGCAATAAATCTCCAGATTTGGGAAGAGAAAAGACCTTCCCAATTTCGAAGAGTTGAACAGTCTCTTCTCTGCGATTTAAATTTGACACGAGTGCTTTAGCTAGACCAGCTGACAGCGAACGGCGAAGGGTTGACTCATCAACTGCCATCGGATTCTTGACCTTGATTGGCGTCGAAGGATCACCCATCAAAGCCATATCGTTTGGCGCAAGAAGTGTCGACGTCCACGCCTCGTAATATCCTCTAGCAACCAAGTAGTTAACGACTTCCCTCCGTCTTCGCTGCTTAGGAGATATCTTTCCGACGCGGTTATTGCTCAACTTGGTTCGAGTGATATTTCGATAGCCAAATGTACGTGCGAACTCTTCAACTACGTCGGCCGCTATGGTGACGTCGGGCCGATTAGTCGGTGGCACAACGGTCATCGCTTCCCCGTCATAGGTAATCTCAAACCCTAGAAGTCCCAGCTTCGCCGAGACCAACTCAAGGTCGATCTCCATCCCAAGTCTTTCAGCAATGTACCTAGTCGGTAAAACTATCGAAACACGCGCAATCTCTGTCTCTACGACGTCTACATACTCTGGGAGAACCCCTGCTAATTGAGCAAAGCGAGCGATTGCAAAGTCACCGATTGCAGGGTCAACGCCGCGTTCGAAGCGATGGGAGGCCTCACTCCGAAGCCCCAACCTCTTCGAGGTTTTGGCGATTAGATCTGAGCGAAAGGATGCAACCTCGAGGAGCATGTTTTTACTGGTTTCGTCAATTTCGCTAGATTGTCCGCCCATGACACCTGCGATGCTTAATCCGAGGCCATTTGTGTCTGCAATGACAAGGTCGTACGACCTGTCGCTCGAATCCGACCTTCCCTTGAGCTTCCGCATCTGCCCATCAAGGGTTTCAAGAGGTTCACCCTCTGCAGCTATTCGTACCATGACTCTCGCACCGGGGACCTTATCTCCATCGAAAGGGTGCGTTGGCTGGCCTATCTCAAGCATCAAATAGTTAGAGATATCGACCGACGGTGATATCGACCTCATCCCAGCCAATTCGAGGCGATTTGAGATCTTTCTATCTCTTTCGATCTTGGTAATATCAAACTTTGCGAGGCGAAGGCTATTAGCACCTTCTACCAAGTATTCAGAGGGCATGGAACGACGTTCGATCGCAGAAAGATCAGCGATCTCTGGAAGTTTGAAATCTATACCGAAAAAGACTGCCAACTCTCGAGCTACTCCCATATGGCAGTTTGCATCGGGTCGATTCGCCTCAATTGCGAGATCGATAATCACATCTGAGTCGATGCCCAGGGTAGATGCAAGGTCATCTCCAGGTCGGATTCCGTCACTCTTCAGGATCATAAGTCCGTCATAGTCACTACCCAAACCGAGTTCACGCGCAGAACAGAGCATGCCATTCGACTCAACGCCACGCATCTTTCTCTTTGCAATAGCAAAATTTCCTGGGAGAGTTACTCCTGGTCTGGCCAGTGGTACGAAATCTCCCTCTTTAAAGTTGAAGGCTCCACATACGATCTGTTCCAAAGAACCTGTGCCGCCATCGACCAATATTCGACGGATTCGATCCGCCCCATCTATGGGGTGAATTTCGATAACTTTAACTGCTACGACCCCGTCTAGCCCTTCACCAACGCGCTCGACGCCTTCAACTACCAGCCCAAGACCGTTTGCCGCATCAACAAGCTTTACAACCACCTCGTCGACCGTTTTAGCAAGACCGTTAAAATCGGCAAAATCATTAAGCCACGAAAGAAGTACCTTCATCGTCTATCCAATCTAAGAAATTTATTGTCCGTCGCTTCTAAAGGCTTTAAATTGTGCGCATGTAACGGAGATCGTTTTCAGTTAAGATTCTCATATCTGCGATCTCATCCCTCATCTGAGTCAATCGATCGATACCGAATCCAAATGCAAACCCGCTGAAGACTTCAGGATCCAATCCGGCCGCCCTAAGAACGTTAGGGTGAACCATGCCGCAACCTCCGAGTTCAATCCATCCTGTTCCAGAACAAGTTCGACAACCTTCGCCACGACAAATTGTGCACGTAACTTCAAACTCTGCAGATGGTTCAGTAAAGGGGAAGTAAGCAGGTCGAAGGCGCGCATTCACATCTGGTCCAAAGTACGCCTTTGTAAAGGTCTCTATGGTCGAGGCCAAATGACCAAAGGTAATTCCTCTATCGACTACAAGACCTTCTATTTGATGGAACCCGATGGTATGACGTGCATCCGCGGTATCTCGGCGATACACCCTCCCGGGCATAACGGCATAGATGGGAGGAGTTTGACTCTGCATGACCCGTATCTGCACAGGAGAGGTATGGGTTCTCAACACCACTTGATCTTCGCCGTCAAGGTCAAGGTAAAAGCTATCCTGGCCATCACGGGCCGGGTGAAACTTTGGGATGTTCAGGGCTTCAAAGTTATACCACTCGCTCTCGGCTTCTGGCCCTTCTTCCACACTGAAACCCATGCCGACGAAGATATCTTCTAACTCTATCCTTGTCCGCGTAACGGGGTGGATGCGCCCAGATCCCGTGTTCGAAGTCTTTACCTCGGAAGTAGGGTCATTCACATCATTTGCTAGAAACGTCTGCCTCTCAGCCAGGCGTATCCTCGGATAGAGATCATCGATCGTGGCCTCAATACGATCCCGGACTCCATTTATCAATTCACCGGCACTTGGACGCAAGGGCGCCTCAATCTGGCCTAACTGTCTGTAAAGAAGAGCTACCTTTCCCTTCTTTCCAACGAAGTCGCTCTTTAACTGATCGATGCCGGCAAGGGTTGTCGCCTCCACCATCCTTTGGTCGAATTCGTTACTGATATCCGAAAGTACTACTGACAACTGGGAAAGATCCATAAACTCACCTCAATGAAATTTCACGTCTAGATCCTAAACGCCGCAACCAAGGAGTTAGATTCGAGAATCGTATTTCACTCGAATCACGAGCAGGGATACACCTGAACACGATCAGCACTTAGGATCTAGCTATCCCAAATACCAAATCGACTATCACTAAGTGAAAGAGTCACAAAGGGGGATCGGGTGAATCTAGCTCAGGTTTTCACGAGCGCAGCAAACAAGATCGACCAATGGCAGATGAAGCACAAGGTTACATCAATCATGGTTTCAACCTATCTAAAGGGAAGAGAAGACAAAGTAGGTTCTCAGTCGGCCCTTTTTAGCTACTATGCACTCTTTGCGATACTTCCGCTAGCTGCC
Organism: Actinomycetes bacterium; assembly: GCA_021826315.1. GTDB lineage: Bacteria > Actinomycetota > Acidimicrobiia > Acidimicrobiales > Acidimicrobiaceae > Acidithrix. Next base: position 36,410 of record JAKAZZ010000012.1, on the reverse strand, counting down.
CTAGCAATCGGCATCCTAGCTCTACTACTTCAAAATGATCTGGCCCTGCAAAAGTCACTGCTAAAAAGCGCATTCGCGTCATTTCCTATTGTGGGAACTGACCTAATGAAAAATTCAAAGGGCCTAAAGCTCTCATTTTCAACATCAACCATTTCGTCCCTGGTAATCCTCTACAGTTCCTTAGGGCTATCTCGCACGGCGATAACATCGATCAGATCGTCAACGTTCAATGGTCAAATCGTGGAGAACCCGCTCGAATCGAATGCTCGCCGCCTACTTTGGACCATTGATGTAATACTCGGTAGCACGCTTTCGACATACTTTGCATCAATCTTCCATAGCTTCATCATCGTAGGACCGCTGTTAGCAGTATCGATTTCGACGTTAATGTTCATCGCCGCAATGAGGATTGCCATCGGCAAGCGGGCCAAAAAATTCAATTACGTTAGAGCATCGATAATCTCTTCGATTGCGCTCTCGATACTCCAGGTCGCTGGAGCACAGATAATAAACCACAAAGTCACACAAGCCGACGCAATCTACGGTTTCTTCGCGATCGTCATAGGAATTCTCTCGTGGCTATACCTAATTAGTTATGTCACCCTTGCATCGATAAACTTGGAAGTCGTACTTGACCAAAAGCTTCATCCCAGAGCAATTCGCATAGAAAATCAAACCGACGCGGATCGGCGAGCGCTAAACCTTCGCCTGTCACAGGTTCGATAGAAACTGCTCGCGTTAGCGTCAACTTGCACCTCGTATTATTGGACAAGTCGAAGTTCAGGCGGTATTTAGAGACTTCTTTGACGCATGGCCTCAAAAAGAATAAGAGTCGCAGCCATAGAGGCATTCAAAGATTCGAGGTCACTCTTAGTTGGAATGCGAAGAGAGCTGTCAGCCACCTCACGCATTTCATCGGTAACTCCGTGAGCTTCGTTACCTACGACAACTGCGCAGTCACCAACCAAGTTCGCGCCATAGTAAACCTCTTCGCCATCTGCGGCAGTTGAGAATACGCGATACCCACGAGATTTAAGTTTCTCCGAAAAAATAGGCAAATTATCGCATACGTGGACGTCAACATAGAAAATAGAGCCTACGCTCGACCGGATCACTTTTGGATTGTAGGGGTCGACCGATTCTTTAGAAAAGACCACATGTTTAGCGCCACTTGCGTGAGCGGAACGGATGATTGTGCCAGCATTTCCTGGGTCGCGAAGATCGTCGAGCAAAACTACGGTCGATGAACCGGACTCGATAGATGCAGGCTTTTTAATTTCCGCGACCGCAAGAATCGGCTGAGGTGAAACCGAGTCCTGTAAAGATTCAAGAACTCCAAGTTCAACTTCAAAGGTCGGTATCTTGCGTCGCTCGGCGCTTTCGATCAGGCGGAGATCGGTAGCGGTCACATTTGGTGCGGTGTAAATCGCTTCTAACTTTCGATTCGATCGAAGCGCCGCCTCAATTGAATTACGCCCTTCGACCAAGAAAAGACCCTCGACATGACGAAAGCCGGCCTTGTGGGCCAGCTTTCTCAACCGCTTTACTTTGTCACTCTTACCACTTAATGCCATTGCTATCTGACATCGACAATAGTGGCATTATGAACTAGATGGTTATCACCTCTATTTGGAGGTGCTACGCGCCCTTCGCCTCGAGGGCAGCCTTAGCGACACCGACGATTTGAGCAAATGCATCTGCGTCAACAACGGCCAGGTCAGCGAGAACCTTACGGTCGAGCTCGACCTCAGCTAGTTTCAATCCAGCGATCAACTGAGAGTAGCTCATTCCGTTGATACGGGCAGCAGCGTTAATACGCTGAATCCAGAGTCTGCGAAAGTCGCCCTTCCGTGCGCGACGGTCGCGATATGCGTACTGCATTGAGTGCATTACCGCTTCGTTCGCAGCCCTGAAGCTACGACTACGATTACCGTAGAAGCCCTTCGCCTGCTCTAAAACTGCCTTATGGTTCTTTTTGGCGTGAACACCGCGCTTTACACGTGCCATTTCAAATCTCCTAAAATTATATGAAAAAAATTATGAATGAGTAGCTAGGCGCTACATTCCAAGCATGCGGCGAATTTGACGAGCCTGACCGCCCGTGATCTCTGCATCGCGTCCAAGACGACGGGTGCGAGTCGAAGACTTCTTTTCTAGCAAGTGCGCTCGATATGACTTACGGCGGCGAATTTTGCCACTTGCGGTCACTTTGAAGCGCTTCTTGGCGCCGGTATCGGTCTTCATCTTTGGCATTACTACTCCTTCATCAACTAAAAACCCAAACTCGAAAGAGTGGCGGCCATAGTAAGTTAAATTTTTATTTTGGAATTAACCCTCAACCTCATGGGCACTTGTATCTTCATTGCCCTTTGCGGCCTTAGGAGTCGCGCTGCTCTTCTTCTCGGGCGCAAGAACGAGAATCATGTTCTTGCCGTCAAGCTTTGCGGCGGCTTCCACCTTCGCCATTCCGGTCGTCTTCTCCTCGATCTTGTCGAGGATCTGCTTACCTAGCTCCGGATGGAAGACTTCTCTACCGCGGAACATCACCGTAATCTTCACCTTGTGGCCTTCAGCCAAAAACTTCATAACCTGCTTGGTCTTAGTATCGAAGTCGCCCGATCCAATCTTTGGTCGGTACTTCATCTCCTTCAGCTGAGAGCTAACGGACTTGCGACGTGATTCACGAGCCTTTTGAGCGCTATCAAATTTGAATTTTCCGTAGTCCATGATTCGACATACCGGAGGAACTGCATTTGGAGCAACTTCCACTAGGTCGAGATCCATGGCACGAGCCATCTCGTAGGCATCAGCTGAACTTTTAATTCCAAGTTGGTTACCATCAGGGTCAACTAGTCGAACTTCGCGAGCCCTAATTCTTTCGTTAATACGAGGTTCACCAGGTTGTGCAGTGGATATTTAACATCACTCCCTAAAACAAAAATTACTAGCAGCCAACTGCTAGAAATAAATAACTTAGCTATCGCCGCACTCGCTACCGAGGCGTCGCGTCCGTTTCAATTGCCCGGCGATATAGGATCACCAAGGCGGTCCGAAGACACTTTTATAACAGATTATGATTATTCTAGCACCAAAGACCATTCGACATGTCAGAGAGTGAAGCTCATGCAGGATAATTTCGGCGACGAAGACACAGAGTCCACAAATACAGAAGAGATGGACAGAATTCGGGACGAGATACGATCGAGCGATCCCGAACTAATTATCGCCAACCATTGCTACGGCCTATTCGAACTAGCAGCGATCCATCTCACCTCCAACCCGCCGAATCTGTTAGCCTCCGCAATGGCAATCGACGCGCTAGGTGCAATTGTCGCTGCACTAGACGATCGTTTGACCACCACAAAGAACGACTTGAGCGATGCCCTAGCCCAAATTCGACTCGCCTTTGTACAGCTCTCTTCAATCGCAGAAACGCCAATGGAAGATAACGACTAAACCAAAGGCAGCAACGCCGGTGTCGAGGCACCCCTTATCTTATGCAACTCACCGATATCACGAAATATGGGACACGGAACAAGTAATAAGCACCCCATGCCCGTCAAGCATGAGTGCATGATTGCCGAGATTCAAATAAAGCTTCAACGCAACGTTAAATATCTGGGTCTCCTAACCGGTCGCTCAAAAATAGATACCAAATTTGGTGACCGTTGCGAACACAACACGGAAGCCTTTGAGGGGGATCATGCAGGTCATGCTTTGAAGTAGAGGGGCGCTAATAGGGTCACTAGGCGACAATCCGCATTATTTTTGTGCCTTGTGCTCCACGGTGAATACAACCTAAGAGACTGTAAAAAGATTAAACGAAAGAGCCTCAATCTAAAGCTAAATTAGCGCAAAACTATGAAGCTAGGTAAATTTACCAGGACTGCAGCTCGGTGGTTGTTCCAATGAAAGCTTGCGTGCTACATTTCAAAAGTTCCAAAGTTCGGAGTGAGCGCCGCAAAACTACTTTCAAGCTTTGAAGTTGCGAACCGGTGGAGTTGCGAAGGGGGGTGTCCCTATGTTTTTGTCAAGTCATTTCAGACGTTTTTTGACATTGGGATCTGAGATGAACTTTGGAGTGCGACATGGGGTTGGCTCTACCAATCTCCTCATGATCAAGAATACTTCGTCCTATTTGTCACATCCCTGTCAAAACCCTTGCAGATTGACTTGGGGAACTTTCTCGCGTCTACCTGATGCCAGGAGCAGATAAAAAGTAGCGCACGGGAGATGGCGTCAATGAGACTCACTAATTTCTCGATCTCTTGTACTAGGACCTCTCTCGCCTTCGAGCCCAAACCTCCCATCTCAACCCTTGAGTTCATCAAACACAACTTTTCCGTACAGCTCTGACGTTTGTTGAAAAGTGAAGAACGGGGCTGCTGGATTTGTGGACAATCCGCGCCCGTATGTGATCTCGCAACTCTGCTGAAGCTATCGCCGACGCCAAGTGGAGGCGCGACCTAGCTGACCCTGGGGAAAAGCCGGGGCAATTTGCACAGCAAAATGGGGATCAAAAAGTTGCTTCGACTCAGGTGGATCCCAGCTTTACCACAGGGTCGCTCTTTGACCACAAGCTCCACAGCTGCTACTACTAGATAAACATCTATGTTTCTTTAGGAGCCATGCTGCTTGCACAGCGACGGTACTCCACGAGTTGCGAGTTCGCCTATTTTTGTCAAGCAGCTATCGCTGTTTTTTGCTGGTAGTGAATCCCATCCCGCAACATAGCGTAGATTACGTCGCATCGGCGCCTGGCTAAACAGATCACTGCAGCGTTATGCTTTTTACCTTGGGACCGCTTGCGCTCGTAGTATGACTTTGATTCGGCGTCACAGTTTGAGGCAATCCACGCCGACCGGAACAATGCGTTCTTTAGCTGCTTGTTACCAGACCGGGCTGGGAACTCTCCTTTGATTGAGGTTCCAGAGCGACGGGTAACCGGAGCAATCCCAGCATAAGCAGCAAGATGCCCAGCTGTGGGGAAGCTAGACCCGTCTCCGATGCTCAGGAGTATCGTGGCCGCGGTCTTGATACCCACTCCTGGCATCGACATCAAGACCGCGGAAAGAGGGTAATCGTCCAGGAGCTTCTCGACCTGGGTGGCAACCTCTAAGCGCTGGGCCTTGAGAGCTTTGATATTTGTCGCGATCTGGGGAATGACGAGCTCCACAGCGTCGGTTCCAGCAACGGTGACGCTCTGCTGGGCGAGGGCGCCGAAGATCTCATCAATGAGTCGCGTCGGATCTCGCGAAGACTTAGATTTGGCCCATCGAAGTCCTTTGACTTTTCCAGCAAAGCGCAACCTTAAGGGTCCGCGGTATTTGATGAAAAGTTCTAGGACGAGTGGCTGAGTAATCCGAGTTCCAGGGAAAACCCGTTCCAACGCCGGGAATACCTGCAATAAAAGTCCCCGGAGGCGGTTGATCGCTCTGGTGCATTCATGCGTAAGGTCCTCGTCGAAACCCGAGAGCACCTTCAAGGCAGCCAAGATCTCGCTGTCGCGATCTACAGCACGTAAGGTATGGGGCATCGATCTAGCGGTATCAGCGATGATAAAGGCATCGCGGGCATCGGTCTTTGCGTTTCCTGGATAGAGATCAGCCGCCTTTCGCATCGCCAGTCCAGGCAGATACGCCACGTCAACGCCAACATCGCGGGCTACAGCGATCGGAAGCGCTCCGATGGTGTTGGGCTGATCAACTACAACCAGAACGCGACCGTAGCTAGACAGATGGCGAAACAGCTCGGTGATCTTGGCCTCGTCTTGGATGAGCGCCTTGTCGAAAACCTTCTCGCCGTTTGCTTTAAGTGCAGTGGCATGGTGTGCAGATTTTCCAACATCGAGTCCACAGTAGATGTCGTATGGATATTCCATGAGAGTGATCCTCCTCTGCGTGGTTGGTCACAGTCTCGACACTCGATGCGGTCACCCACGTTACGACGAGACCTAGCCGAAGTTGGCCTAGCCATGTCCCTATTAGCCGTCAACAAGCATCTCTGAATCGGGCGACAACACCCCCCGGATCATTAACGACAGGGCAAGAAAGTCATACCAAATCCAGTGACCAAGCCCCGACCTTCGGGGCCTACTTAAAAGGTAACGGGCTGATTCTCTACCTGGTCATTTCAGGGATGCTCGAGTTTGTGTTTCTCTATGGTCATGTGCGAGGTCGCGAGCACTTTGTGATGACCATCTCGATCGTCGTGTTTGCGCTTAATATCCCGTTTCTGCCCGGCTTCACCGTCGATCGCTACGATACCAACCGGTCGACATCTTTGATTACGATGAGATTACGAGCGGATGACGCTCATTCATCGAATCCGATCCCGTATCGCAGATAGTTGGGGTTCACCGAGGCGTTGGCAGAAGAAGGCGAAGGGTAGCGCTGTCACTTTAGCGCACAAGAGCTCGATCCTCGGGAAGGGCATGTCTGTTTTATCGCCGCAGCTTTTTAAACAACCCTTTGAGTCCCTGTGGTTCCAGTCCCAGTTCACGTCTGAATAGTTCGTCGACATCAGTCGATCGGAGCTGATCCAAGAGGTTGTTGAAGTGCACCTGACTTGGAGCACCAAAGTGTTTGAATATCTGGATTGAGTTCTGGAATCCAATCAAGGTTGGGACTGAATCGATCTCAAAGCGCTCTGCGAGCTCCTGCTCGTCGCCGATCTCGGCTCTCACAAATATTACGTCTCGATTTTGCTCAGCAATATTCTCGTATTCTCCGGCAAAACGCTGTGAGGTCTCACACCAGTGAGCCCAGAATTCAAGAATTACGAGCGGGTAGGTGCGGGTGAGCGAGTCGATCTCGGTGTAGGAGATGTCAGCAATCGTCAATCAAATACTCCTTGCCTATATCTCTACCTTAGCCCATGCTGTAGCTACAGACATGCCACGGTTGAGCTTCGTAATTATCTCTCCGTCTGAGAGTAAAATTTCACTTGTAGCGATACTTTTTGGAACAAAGAATCTTGCTTAGCGAAAGTGGCAACACGCACGGGTCAGGAATGCCTTTTGAATATTTCGCAACTGAAAAAAATTAGAAATCAGAAGCGGTCGCATCTCAGATGGACCATGGAATCCGCATCTTTGCCAAGTGAGCCCACTTGTTTAGTGCCAATCGAGGAACTTAGCCCAAGTAATTCGTTTTCATTTGGAATCCGCTTGTTCTAGTCTAAATTCCACCTGCTTTAGGGAACAGTTCCCAATTGGAAAGCCCTTGAAGGGAGCTTGGATAACGACTTAATCGAAAGGCTGGAGTTCTGTGGAACTACCGTGGCTCTTCTCAAAAGATAACAGAAATGGCTTATTGATTGAATTTGGCGCTAAAACCCGTATCAGTCGGTTTTGATTGATAGCTCAAGTTGCCCGCTTTCACCTATTGTCGTTGTAATCTTTAAATATAAATGAATTTGTATTCGGTCTGACAAAGACTTCATGCTCTCAAGGAGTCTAATTTTAACGGACAACAATCTCAATGAACATTCGGTCCGAAGTTGATTGCGGTGTTTAAAGTTCGGTAGGAGCTACCCACTGGGATAATGATTGTTTAGCCTGACCTTGCTGGTGAGTTTTTATTCTTGACTTTTTATTCAACTTGAATCGTTTGTAATTGATACCTTGGTAACCACCAAGTGTCAAAAAGTAGCCGGAAGCCACAGTGATCGTTACGAGAAACGGCATCTAAGTGATTGACTTCGATAATTTAGCATCAAGAAGCCAAAATTTAGGCAGCTTACCGCCTGAAATCATCTCACGGATTGTCAGTGCCTTTGTGGATTTTTTCTTTTCGTATTCTTCTGATTTTCCCTATCTTGGAGAGGTCATCACACTTCTCTCCCCTGCCGAGGTCGACGATCTCAGGTGTCAGTTACCAATACTTCTGACGGACTTATTCGATCCGAAAATTAACAATGAAACCCTAATTAGCCATATTGAAAACATTGGTACGACTTATGCTTCAATCGGAATACGTCCCGCATGGATTATGGCACTTAACCAACGCTTTATTGAGATCGCGCTAACACATCTCGCTGACCTTGACATCGACCGTAATCTGATCGATAAATACTGTTTGGGAGCCTCAATTCGTCTAGAGCTTTTGGCTCGGTCTGTTCTCTACAGCGAGATGGGTATCGAAGATGAGCTGGAGTCACTGGTAGATCAAGTAAACGATATGGTTGGTCAAGCTACGACTTCCGCCGACCTAATAAGGAACTTTCTCTCGATCTTACAAGGCCTAGATGGGGTCGAGATGGTTGCATTTGGAAGGCCTGACAGCGAGGGGGTCGTCCAATATGAGTACTATGTCGGCGATGGCTTCCTGAATTACCAACAACATCTGGAAATAGGAACCATTGTTCCGATATCGATCCGAAGTGACTCTCCTTCAGGAATGGGGCCAAGCGGAAAGGCGTTCCGTTCTGGTCGAGTCGAAACCTGTGATTCAATTGCGACAGACCCAGGAATGGACCCTTGGAGGTCTGATCTACTTTCGATCAATTTACGTTCCGGCGTTGGCATTCCAGTTGTAGCTGCAAGTGGCGATGTCGTTGCCGTTATCAATGGATATTCGAAGGTACTCGGTTACTTTGGTGTAAATAGAAGACGGCGAACATTAGAGCATGTAGCACACATCTTTGGAGCTGCGCTTTCTCGTCTCGATACTGGTGATCAGATAATTTCCCATAGTGATCGAAGTCTCTTCCGATCTCTACTCTATGGTGGCGGGCTAGAAATCGTCTACCAGCCAATCGTCGATCTCAGAAGTGGTGACCTCTATAAGGTTGAAGCCTTAGCTCGGCTTAGAGATTCAAATGGGGATCTACTATCTCCTGCGCAATTCCTTCGAGCATTTGGATCAGATGACCTCTTCTATCTATTTGACCAAGGCCTGAATAAAGGCCTATCAGCTATTTTGGCTTGGAGAAGCCACGGATTATTTAGCGGTCTAGGCGTAAACTTCCCTCCACAGGGAATGTTCGATGATCGATATATCAGAAGTATCGAACGCAACCTTGAAGAGACCGGGGTGGATCCATCTCTGCTTACCCTTGAACTTACAGAGGACGAGGAACTGCTTCAGGGCAATGGAATATCGCCTACAGTACTTCAGCGTGCTCGAAATATGGGCGTCCATTTAGCGCAAGATGATCTCGGTGCTGGATATAGCTCTCTTTTGCGCCTTGAAAGCGTTGGTTTCGACGAGGTCAAGATAGATCAAGAGTTGGTTCGTTCTCCAGCCGAGGTCGCCCATTCCGTGGACCTTGTAGCTCACTTGACCGATTTAGCCCATGACCTTGGGATGAACGTCGTTGTCGAGGGGTTAGAAGATGATGCTTTGGTGGAGGCAGTTGCAATCTTAGGCGCGGACTACGGGCAAGGATATGGCCTAGGTAGGCCAGTCGATTTCGAAGCAATCATCGAGTGGTACCACTCTTTTAGATACAACGAGCCGGTTGGTACCGTTCGAACTCCTCTTGGAGCACTGGCATACTTACGCAAATGGTCCCGCCGTGTTATTGCGATGGAGACATTTCTATATTCAATTGACGTAACAGATCTAGTTGCAGATCTCAGGTTGAAGATAGGAGGATCAAACGACTATCTGATTGATCAGCGAATTGGGCAATTTCTCGACGATTCTAGGAAAAATGCAGGACTTGGTTCGCTTTTGCGCTTAGAGGAAGACCTCGCACGAATTATCAATCTCAAATTGGATAGCGTTCGGTCCATTCCCGTTGATGATGCCACAGAGCCTTCGGCGGCCAGGCAAAATCCCTTGAATTCGATTTCCCTTCGTCAAATGAAGGACATATATTTACTCCAAGGTCGCCTTTTAGGTGAGATCGAGAAAGGGCTTTCGGCTTCGGAAGTCATCAATAAGGCACTTATTGAAGTCGAGATATTGATTCCGCATTCAATAGGTTGCGTCTCGCTCCTCGATAGCTTTGGCAAAGCAAACATAGTTTGGGCCCCAAGTTTACCTTACGAGACATGGCCTCTACTTACGGATATATCGAATGCGACGAGTAATGGTTCAGACGCGACAGCAGGCTTTAGTGAGCGGGTGGCCTTCGAAAGTATCGTGCGATTTGACCCAAGATGGAGCCAATTTGGAGAGGCAGCAGAGGAGCTTGGAGTCTCAGCGAGTTGGTCAATTCCGCTTCGGGATCAATCATTGAAAACCATTGGGATACTATCGGTCCTCAAGTCGCGGGAAGGTCTGGCTTCAGAGTTCGATTCGATGCTGCTTGAGACGATTGGCTCAATCATCTCGCTCTGTTTGAAGCTCAAACAAGTTGACGAAGTTCAGACACGAAGGCAAGAATATCTCTCAGAACTCTTCGAACTTCCGACTTCCTATAAATTCTTGATCAACTCATCCACCGGAGAAATTGCTAACGCAAATCGTGAGGCAGTTGATCGCTCTGGTTACAGCAAGGACGAACTACATAAATTATCGTTCTTCGACTTAGCTCCCCAATTAGACAGAGAAGTCCCACTTTATTTGCAGTTGAACTTTGATATCACTAATCAATGGGCTGGGGAGTTGACTGTTCGCGACAAGTTTGGTGAATTTTGCGTAATGCGATACCACGCCATGTTCCGAGGACTGGGAAGGGAGCCTGAACTTTTCGTTGCACTATACGAGGGTCGAGATGGCGACGAACTAGTAGTGCAACTTCGGCACGAACGAACATTGAACGATCGAATTATGGATTCAGTTGCGGCCGCGGTAATGGTGGTAAACGAAAAGGGGCAAATAACGAGGTTCAACCGCGGAGCAGAGCAGTTGACTGGTTTCACGAGTCTCGAAGTATTTCAAAATCCAACTCTTTGGAGAAATTGGATCGACGAAGACGACCAATCCCTCGTGGTGGAAACATTTTTAAGCGTACTTGAATTTGGGGGATCAGCCGTAAATGAGATTTGGCACCACCACCGAGATGGAAATAAGCGCCTAGTTGAGACGCACTACAGCTCTGTTGTGCGGGATAGAAGAGATACAAATGCGGCAGTTGTGCTCTACGGCGTCGATGTCACTCAAAGGAGCAGAGATGCTGCACTGGTACGAGAAGACCTTGACTTTGTCGCTCAAGTGATTGAGGCGATTCCAAGGCTGATCTATGTTCTAGATCGCTCATGTCGGGTAATACGTTGCAACAGAGCTGTCTTAGATTTCACCGGTGCGAAGCTCGCCGAAATAGGAGAGGCACCCTTTCAGATAGTGGAATACTTTGCTCCGGATGATCGAACAGCAGTTCGAGCTTGGTTTGCCGATGCATTGGCCGGAAACGTCCGCGAAAAGGCAATTTCAACTTGGGTTCGCAGGGACGGCGTTCATCGGACAATCGAGTGGCACAGTAGCATCATCTACGGCCACGATGGAAAAGCCTCATCCTTCGTTGTGGTAGGCACCGACATAACAGAGCAAAGGATCGCCGAGAGTCAGCTCAGGAAGGCGGCTGTAGTCTTCGAACACACCGCCGAAGCAATCGTGATAATTGACGCTAACTCGCAAATAATTGACATCAATCCCGCCTGTATTCGGATGACCGGCTTTGAGCGAGAAGAGGTGATCGGAAAAACATCCCGATTCTTCGCGCCCAACCCCGAGAACGAAGTGCTCTGGGAATCGATGAACGACGCATTGCGAACCGGTGGACACTGGAGTGGATCTGTGCAGCAGCGCCGCAAGGATGGTTCGGTCTTCGCGACGTTCGTCAACATATCTACAATATTTAGCAATCTAGGTCAGCCCGATTTCTACGTTGCCCTATTTTCTGACATTACCGACCTGATGGACTACCAGGATAAATTAGCGAAATTGGCCTACTTTGATTTTCTCACCGAGCTTCCAAATCGGAGCTTCGTGGGTGAAAAGATGGCTGACCAATTGGCAATAAATAGGCGCTTCGGGGGAATGACTGCATTGGCATTTTTGGACTTGGATAACTTCAAGCCGGTAAATGACAGATACGGCCATAAGGCTGGCGATACGCTACTGATCACCCTGGCTAGGAGGATTAAAGATGCGGTCCGTGAAATTGATACGGTAGCTCGCATTGGCGGCGACGAGTTCGTATGCATCCTTGGGTCAATCGATGAGTTTGATACTGCTCGGGGCGTAATTGGACGGATGATGGAAGCAATTGCCACACCAATCTCTATCAGTGAAGACCGCACCGAATGGGTTACTATCACCGCGTCGGTCGGTGTGGCATTTTCTAAAACCGCAAACGACGACCTAGATTCGCTACTGCGCCGTGCGGATCTTTTGATGTACGAAGCAAAGGCTCGCGGAGGCAACTGTTATGTACTTGAAGGGGAAGACCTAGGAACGGCTAGCCAAAACTTCTCTATCTAACTGTGCCTGCACCGAAATATGTCTTCGCCTAAGGTTCTGTTTTGCTACGTTAGGATTCGGTCAGCAACACTTTCAATCTGGTCATTCGTGCCTCTCGTTCGATTTCTATTTGCGGATGCGTCGGAGGCGAGCCAAATCCATGATTGGGTTATGCCCGATACTCCGATGATTATTGGAATAATGGTCCAAAGATTCCGGCGCGATCCTTGGCCTAAGAGCGGTTACGGAACCTACCAATCAAGTTGCTACGTTCGCGCAATCTAAACTACCTTCCTCATCGTCAAGGCGAACATGCCTCACAGCGAACATATGACAAGAACCACTAGGTCACACGACTACGTGCAATAGCCAATCGATCACCACGTGCTTTAGCCGCGGTGCAATAGGCTTGGCAGATAGCCATCAAAGCCAAAACTAGTGAACTTGCGGTTAGCAACCCTACCCAGACAAGAATTTTTGATGAAATTCTTTTCTATCTTAGGACCATAAACGGTTCCTAAAATGAGGACAATCTGATTTTTAATAGATGATCTGAATAATTTAAACCGGGTGCATTTTGAAAAATCATATCAACTTTAATTGGTGATTAATATTTCACATTTTTCAACTACCGAAAAGGTAGTCCAGTACACAGACCCTAGGGCGCGACAAATTTACTAAATTTATAGCAATACGGGCAAAAAATTGAATTTCTCGCGAAAAGTTGATATATTTTTTATAATTGTACGGAAGATTTTGTTTGGTTATGAAGATGTTGTGTTTTAGCCCTAGTTTTGATTATTTTTCAGATAACGACAACAATTTTGTGAAACGAGGAATACCACCGCTCACAATGGTGAAGGATCAAAAATCTAGGCCTCGAGACAATTTCCTAGTTTCCAGGAAAACACCGAAAACCAAAGCCACACCGACTGAACCTAGCCCCATCTTTAAGTTCAAAGAATTAATAAGTACAACTTCAGTTGCGATCCTCTACCCGCCGCGCGTCGCGGGCGACGACATAAAGCCGTAGCGGACAGTGACAGTACGCAAAGTTTCAACGATGCTTCGGCAGAACCTTCGTCTAAACAAAAATTATTTGCCGGTTCCAGAGAAAGCGACCCAAGTCACTTCCAACGTAGGCAATCGATCGGTACGCAACGCCCTCAATATTCGCTACGTCGACGTCGGTGGTGGTCAAGACTGCGCTAACGAACTCCTTGCCGCATTCGGACCAGATTACGACCTCGAGCAGTACGGAGTTCGCCTTGTAGCATCTCCTCGCCACGCTGACGTCTTATTAGTTACAGGATGCGTAACTAATAAGATGGCTGATCCGCTGCGTAAAACCTACGAGGCGATCCCTAACCCCAAAATCGTTGTCGCCTGCGGGGATGCGGCTATCACAGGAGGCGTCTTTGCGAACGCTAAGTACTGTCTCGGTCCAGTTTCAACAGTGATACCAGTGGACCGAGCGGTGCCCGGAGACCCACCAAGTGCGGCAACATTGGTCGAAGTTTTTCGTCAAATCTCAGGGCGATATAAAAGATGAACACCCTGTTCGCCGCAGCGTCAATACTTTATATCACCTCTATCGCTTCAACGATGTTGCCAGTCTCTGCCCGAACATCGCTCCGACTATCTTCGACACTTAACTTTTCGCTCGCCACGATTGGACTTATCGCAGGATGTGCACGAATCGCAGGAGTGGGATCGACCTCCGTCCTAATTCACCTTGGCAGTAGGTGGATGACCCTCTCCTACTCCCTCTCGTATCTTGGTGCCCTATTTTTGGTTCTACTCTCCTTTGTATCGGCAACTACTGTCGCTTACGGCGCCGCCCAGCCTCACACCGACGGATTTGCCTCATCGAAGTTGGCACGATCTACCTTCATATTTTCGATGATGACGGTAGTCGCAGCCGGGAACGCACTCTCATTTACCATTGGATGGGAGCTGATGACAATAAGCTCCGCACTACTTGTGGTTGTTGAGGTAAAAAAGTATCCGTCGGCTAAGAGCGCACTCATCTGGTACCTCACTATGTCGCAAGTTAGCGCTATCTCGCTGATTCTTGGTTTCTCATCACTTTCCTCAAACGGGTCCCTTGGAAGCTCACTGTGGTGGCCTGCTTTGTCAACAATTGGCCACAAGCCCTTTTCTGCAATTGGTATCGGGCTCTTATTGCTTGCTTTCGGAATCAAAATGGGACTGCTACCGGTTCATGTTTGGCTACCCAAAGCTCACCCCGCCGCCCCAGCCGAGATATCGGCCCTTATGAGCGGTGCCATGGTAGCTATGGGTGTTTACGGGCTCTTACTAACCGTGACCCAACTTGACAGAAGTTTGAACATACTTTGGGGCGAGGGGCTGATCGTCGTTGGAGCGGCGACCGCTGTCTACTCGATCATAAGGGCGGCAGTAGAGGATGACCTCAAAGTCTTACTCGCCCAATCAACGAGCGAAAACATGGGTCTAATCGCAATTGCAGTAGGCACTTACATCTGCGCCCTGAGATCCCATGAGGACTACGTCGCCAATTCCGCCCTATTAGCTGCAGTACTCCTGACCTTCGCACACGCCTTCTTCAAGCAGAGCCTCTTCATGGCGGCTGGGTCGATCTACCAATCCAGTAAGACAAAGAGGATAAATGAGCTTGGCGGCATTGGCTCGAAGATGCGGTTCACGACCGCAACGTTCGCATTGGGTGCGGTTGGAGCAACAGCGTTGCCACCAACGTTAACGTTCGTCGCAGAATGGCTATTGCTACAGACGCTCTCTCACGCAACTTCAGTAAACGCCAAAGTTTCAATTGTACTCAAAACCCTCTTTCCAATCGCAGTTGCGGCAATAGCGCTAACCACCGGCCTCGCCGTTGTAACGTTTGCCAAAATCGTCGGGGTTGCACTACTCGGCATACCTCGCTCGAAGACTGCATCAAACGCTAGAGAGGTTTCGCCCAGCGTATGGATTGGCCCGCTCGTCGCATCAATCGCGATATTCGCACCGGCCCTATTGATCGGCCTCGTAGCCCGTCAAATCAATCGAATCCTCGACCTAAAACTGTCAATCAGTTCAACTTCGATCTTTACCCTTGACCTACCCGTGTTTCGGGCGTCGATAACACCTCTAGCGATAGTTGGGGTCTTCCTTGGAGCTGTTGCCTCACTCTGGATTTTCACAAAGGTCCTTACAAGAAGGGCTCCAAACCGTATCGTTGAAGTTCCTTGGGGATGCGGTCTTATTGCAGTCGATCCAATGTTTCAGTCGAGCGCTTCGGGCTTCACCGAGCCCGTACTTCGCATCTTTGACGATGTGATCAATCCGGGGCGAGATATTGAAGTTAGCCACGGATCAGAGTCCACGTATTTGAGCCAACGCCACCTCCGCGCCAACTTAGCCAAATCTGACCTCTTTGAAGATCGCCTTATGCGCCCAGTAATCTCAACGGTCGAAAAGGTAAGTTCGAGGGTGCGGGTAATCCAAGGCGGAAGCATCCACCTCTACTTGATCTACGCCTTCATAGGCCTTATCAGCGTCATAGCACTTTCGAGTCTTTGAGGGATAGATGATTATCAAGATCGTATCAGCACTTTTGCAAGCACTCGTTGTCGTGGCAATTTCACCGCTGCAAATTGGAACCATAAGGGCTACGAAAGCACTCTTAGAGGGGCGTCGTGGCGGTAGATTGTTCCAACCGTGGCGCGAGATAGTAAAGCTACTTAGAAAAGAGACCTTGCGCTACCGAAACGGGTCAACCCTTGTCGCAATGGGATCGGTAGCAGTGCTCGCCTCATCCTTGACACTCGCCTTGGTCATACCGTCGATAACCTTCGCGTCAGCTATTCCACCTGACCTTTTTGTAATAGTCTCAATTCTCACGGTCAACGCAGTGGCGCAAGGTCTAATCGGACTAGCAAGCGGAACATCATTCGGCGGGATGGGGTCGAGCAGGCACGTAACACTGCTCGCACTTGCTGAACCGACCTTGTTGATAGCCATCTACGCTCTCTCAATCGAAGTTCGTACCTCAAACCTCGCGTCGATCATTCAAATTCGAGCGTCGAACCCGAGTCAAATAGTCTCACCGGTTGGAATATTGGTAGTCGCCTCTCTGGTAATTGCAGTACTCTCCGAAACTGGCCGACTTCCCGTTGACAATCCAACAACTCACCTTGAACTCACGATGATCCATGAAGCGATGACCCTAGAGAGTTCTGGGCACGATTTAGCGTTTCAAGAACTCGCATCTTGGATAAAGTTGACAGTTCTAACTTCGCTCCTTGCAAATCTGCTTCTCCCGTGGTCTATTGCCTCCACCCTCTCGCCAGCAATGATTCCAGCGGCACTATTCCTAATCGCTAAAGTAGCCATAATAGGGGCGACACTGGGGGTCGCCGAGGTCTTTCTAGCCAAAGTACGTCTCTTTCGCGTCCCTGAATTGCTCGCTGGATCGCTCGCCATAGCCTTCATCGCCGTAATCATCTCGGGAGTAACAGCAAAATGATCTTCACTCTTCAACTTTGTGCCGGAACCCTCCTCATCAGCACGATCGTTATCGTCTGGCGACGATCGCTAAAGAGCACGGCAAGGCTCCTTTCAATTCAAGGCTTAGCCCTTGGAGGGGGCTTGATGGTCGTGGAAGTAAACAGAAGCAAGTTAACCGGTGTAATGATCGCACTTTTTGTGCTCACATTGAAGGCAATAGTTCTTCCCGTACTGATTCAACGGCGCTTAAAACTCATCAACGAAGAGACAAATCAGGGGGGCAATCGCAGCGACGTGATGCGCGATGATACTTACCTCAATCCAACTGCAGGGATCTTCATATCATCACTCCTCATAGGAGGATCATTCGTAACAACAGGTCCGCTCTTCGTGAACGTTGGTTCGATATCTTCATCACTATCGCCAACCGGAATTGCGGTCGTTCTCATAGGATTTCTTATCATCGCATCACGAAGGCGTGCAATTTCCCAGTTGATAGGGTTTGTCGTTGTCGACAATGGCATAACAGCCACCGCACTCTTTGTCTCGGGAGGTGTTCCGACGCTCGTAGAACTTTCGGCCTCAGTCGATGTACTACTCGTCGTCCTCATCCTCCAAGTCTTCACACATCAACTTCGCGGCCATTTTGGCCACACAGACATTAGCCAGTTGAGAGAGTTACACGACTGATGAACAACCTTCTTCTCCTTCCTCTTGCCGTAGCGATCGCCTCCGCGGCTACCACTTACCTAGTGTCCTCCGCCACGCTAAATCGGATAGCACCAACGTTGACAAGTGCAGTAATTTTCCTCTCAGGGATCACCCTTATTCACTCTCACCACCCATACGAAGTTGCTCTTGGCGGAGTCTTGAGAGTTGATCCCCTTAGCGCGTGGATGCTTACAACAGTTGGTGCAGTTGGCCTAACAGCGATTGGCGCGGGTCTCGACTCAAACGTAAGTCGTGAATACAGCGGACTCTTGAACGGTTTTATCTTCGCCATGTCCCTAGCAGTTGAGGCCGACAATATCGGCGTCATTTGGTTTGCGATTGAAGCTACGACAGTAGCCACCGCCTTCTTGGTCAGCAAATCTGGCACGAGAAAGTCCGCCGAGGCCGCTTGGAAGTATGTGGTAATCGCATCTAGTGGTATTGCAATTGCTCTATTGGGCGTGGTGATCATATTCGGAGCAAGCAGAGGAACGACGCTGTCATGGATCTTGCTTATCCACGACCACCAACTAAACCAAGGCTTGCTTCGACTCGGGATCGCCCTTACGGTTTTGGGCTTTTCCACCAAGGTTGGACTATTTCCTATGCACAGTTGGTTGCCGGATGCCCATAGTCAATCACCCTCGCCAGTTTCAGCACTAATGTCAGGAGTGCTTCTTTCGGTTGCACTCTATGCAATCCTGCGAATGCGACTATTGAGCGAAGTAGGTATGGCAAGCGCCGAAATTAAAGGGATTTTAATTGCGATGGGGCTAGCATCTGTCGCACTCGCCTCGCTCATGATGGTCAGGCAACGAGATATAAAAAGGCTTCTCGCATACTCGTCGATGGAACACATGGGAGTCATGGCCTTAGGAGTCGCGATCGGCAAAGGTGCGACGACGGCAGTCCTGATTTACATCCTTGCCCACGGACTCATCAAGTCGTCGTTGTTTATACTTGTCGGCAGAGTTGTCAATAAAACTGGCACCAGTGACATAACCGAGATATCACTTTCGGGGAGTTTCGCAGGAGTAACCAAATACCTCACCATTATCGCCATGATCGGCCTTCTCGGACTACCTCCATTCGCAATCTTCTTCGCCGAAATTCAAATATCCGTTGCCGGATTCACCTCCGGCCTTGGGGCCTACATTGCGACAGCCTTCATCTTCGCCCTAGTGGCGTTTTCATCAATTATCCGTTTAATTGCAAATCTCGCCTTCGACGGAGCTAGCAACAGCGTCTATAAGACACCGATAGTCGAAAATCACCCCTTTACCGAAGTACTGGTAGTTCAAAGAAGTACAAATAGTGGACCAGAGGCCATAGAGTCCTCCCCAGCACTACTGCCACCTGCAGCTAAGTCGACTACGTCACATTCGCCGCACTTTTCAAACTTTCTTATCGTTTTATCACTCGTAGGAGCAACGGTCTTCCCTCTATTCTCCCAAGCATCGCTAAATGCGATTCAATTTACAATCTCAACGATTACAGGAGGTAGGAGCTAGATTATGCGCCCGATATTCGTCGAAGCCGTTCCAATCGACCTCATTAAGATCTCCACCAATTTGGCAGAGGAGGGCTATCGATTGATGACAATCACGTCTACCGCTGCGGATGAAACTTACGTCATTCACCACATCTTCATGTCCTTCTGTCATTCAGAAGAACCCTTGATCGATATCAGGACCCAAATAGATTCCAACTGGGCTGGATTAATTCCAAGTGTGAGCGAAGTCTTCATTCAGGCAACTCGATTTGAATCCGACCTTACAGCTGCAACTAATGGTGATGTCCATTTTGAATCTAAATCGAAATCGGTTACCACGAACGCAGCCATAGAGGAGGTGGCCGGTGTATCTCAAATTCCTGTTGGACCAGTACACGCTGGAGTTATCGAGCCTGGACACTTTCGATTTTCAGTTATCGGCGAGTCGATCTTGAACTTAGATATCGAATTGAACTATCTCTCTAGGGGCGTCGAAGATACATTTATTGGAACTAGAGCAGAAAAAGGGCTCAATTTAGCTGAGCACGTAACTGGTGATTCCATAGTCGCCCACGGCCTTGCGTTCTTGAAAGCCTATGAATCCTCCCTTTCAATTGATGTAGGTGAAAACGAGAGAATACGGAGATCGCTTCTCCTTGAACTAGAGCGAGTGGCCTGCCACGTCACTGATATCGGAGGTCTTGCAAACGACACCGCCTTTGGATTGGCAAATACGCAAGCTCAGCGGATTCGTGAGTCACTTTCTGCGATCAACTACCGCCTAACGAACCACCGAATCTTACGTGGATCGTTGAACCTACATCAAACGAAACTCTTTGAACTACCGTCACAAAGCACAATCGATCGGATCAAACACCATGTGATTGAAGTTAGCCAACTCATAGAAGAGCACGGAATAGTACGCGATCGCATGATAGGAACCGGAGTCCTCTCGCGCGAGGATGCTCAGCGACTATCTGCTTACGGATACGTCGGCCGAGCATCGAACCACTCTTGCGACGTGCGCCAATACTTGCCGTACAACCACATTGAAGCCGACTACCAGGAGATAATAGAATCTTCCGGTGACGTAATGGGACGGTTTCTGGTTCGACGGAGAGAGGCTCTTTCATCTCTTGAACTCATAGAGCGATATCTCAAATTTCTTCGCGATGAAGGTACGAAACCCGATGAAAGCGCTGTGCCATCGACCCCGCGATCTATCGATGACCAAGCACCTACGTCAAATTTCGGATTTGGCTGCGTCGAAGGGTGGCGTGGCGCAACTTGCTACTTCGTCGAAACAAATGAAAATGGAGCGATAAAGAAAGTCAAAATTACTGATCCATCCGTCAACAACTGGGCGGCACTTCCAATCGCCCTCCACGAAGCGATCGTGCCCGACTTTCCGCTCGTCAATAAAAGCTTCAACCAGTCGTATGCGGGAAACGATTTATAAAAACCACTCCTCAAAAGAGAGGAGACCAAACCATCCTCGATACAGTTAGGGCAATGGGTACCTAAACGTCACAATACAACGTAAACCGCTTTTTTAACGAACGAACACGATCATTCCCCGAAGCGTCCAATATCATCCCCCATCCAACACCTTGAATCATTAAATCCAAATAGTAAACTTTTGATTTATTTAGCATTAACAAAACACAAGTGATACTCATACCTAAAATTTACATATTCACAAAGAAATGATGCTTGGAATATTCCTTTAACTCTTGGTACGGGTGCCAAACTTAAAGTAGCGAATTTCAAATCGCTTCCCGTTTCAAAGTACCGTAGTTCGCAGCTATCACCGAATATCCACCTTGAAGTGGTTAAACTTCCAAAACTAATATTGGGGATCGGCATTGCACCCGCTTAAAAATGGAGAAATATGAACCAATTTTCATATTTTGCTACCGAAATTTAAACTTGGGCGTCACAAAGTTTTACAATGAAACTCTGCCGTAATAAGGTAGTCTTTTAAAATATACACTAAATCCAACTAACTACCTTGTCGATTCAATAAAGTACGCACGATGAATTATGTAGATATCATTAGGGAAGCTGGTATAAAGTTTTGTCTGTCGCCAACCCATCCATTACTACTGCTCTAAATGATGCACCACTACGTCGCTTTCACCTACGAGCCGCGGCGATAACGAGCGTAGGATTTTTCACAGATGCCTATGACCTTTTCGTCATCGGAACTGCCATGGCACTTTTAAAAGAACCTTGGCACCTCACTCCCTCAAAAATTGCCCTAGCGAGCGCCATCTCCCTCCTTGGAACTGCGATCGGGGCGCTACTTTTGGGTTACCTAAGCGACCGCTTTGGAAGGACGAAGTTATATGGTATTGAATCGGCGGTAATGGTGATCGGCGCCGTTGCATCCTTCCTCGCCAACGGCATCGAACCACTCTTGATCGCGAGATTCGTACTAGGGATTGGAATCGGAGGCGACTATCCGGTTTCGGCAGTTCTAATCTCTGAGTACTCGAATTCAAAGGATAGAGGGAGGCTCGTTTCACTAGTATTCTCGACACAAGCCATCGGTCTCGTCGTCGGTCCCACCCTCGCACTACTACTTCTTACAACTCACCTGTCTCAAGTAATGGACGCCAAAATTCTCCTAGGTGCGGGGGCGATACCTGCTGCTTGCGTCCTATATTTTCGCCGCAAGATGCCTGAATCACCTAGATTTACGTCGAAGATTTTAGGGAAGAACGAACTTGCAATCCAAGACATTGAGTCTTTTTCTACGGGCACAATCAGAGCCTTTCCGACGGGTAACCAAATTCACCGCATAGGGCTACTCCGCTTCCTCACCAACCGCCACTACCTAAAGCTACTCCTTGCTACAGCCGGCACATGGTTCTTCCTGGACTACGCGTACTATGGGAACACCATCTCGACACCGTTAGTCCTTGCTAAGTTATCTCCGAACAGCACGATCTTCGAACACACTCTCACGAATCTCATCGTCTTTTTAGTCGTTGCTGTTCCCGGGTACCTATTGGCTACAGCCTTTCTAGACAGAATCGGTCACCGACGCCTTCAAGTAATAGGCTTCTTTGCGATGGCAGTAATCTTTACTTCTCTAGGTGCCATCTCCTCGTCCCTAGCAAATGCTGATGTATTTTTTGTCCTCTTTGCCGCGTCATACTTTTTTATCGAATTTGGACCAAACGTAACCACCTTTGTAATTCCATCGGAGGTATTTCCAGTCGGTGCCAGGGCGACAGGCCACGGCATCTCTGCTTCGATAGCAAAGATTGGGGCGTTCATCGGTGTCTACGCCTTTCCAATAATCGCCAAAGACCTCGGTCTCAAGGGAGCGATTCTTTTTGCTGGCATGGCAGCCATGGTCGGCCTAGGCCTGACGCTCCTCCTACCAGAGCCAGCACGTCGCTCCTTGGAGGAGGTCTCAAATGAAGATGACGTTGCGGCGCTACTTGCCGAGAGCGCCTTTGCACTCGCTCTAGAGAGAGACGAGAGGCGCAGGGCAGAGCTACTCGCAGAAGCCGCGGGGGACTTCAGTAGGAGGCTGGAAGAAGATACTCTGATCTCAATATTCGCAAATCATTCCAAATCCGCAATTGGAGCGACCTACTCATTCTCGTTACACCTCGACGCTCAAAGCGGCGCAATCGTTAACGTCAGTGGTAATACCGAGGTACTTATGCGCGATATCATCATGGAGAAGGTCGACCACCTCGGCCTAATTTCTTGGAGCCTGATTCGCACTCCCCAATATCTGCGCCGTGACGAGTTCGCACCGGCATTACATGGCCTCATTAATCAAGATGTCCTCGGTGCTTTCATAGTCAGCATTCGAACCACCCGTCGAAGTTACGCAATTACGATCTGTGCTGACCGTTTTGTTCGCAGAAATACCCAGCGCGAAATTGACTCGCTAATCGCCCTTCAAGGTCAAGCCGAGGCTGCACTTGAAAATGCAGCGCTTCATCGCCAAGTCTCCGAAGCTGAAATCCGTTATCGAACTCTCGTTGAACAAATACCTGCCGTTCTATACATCGAATCGATTGATAAAGACGCACGGATGACCTATGTTTCTCCTCAGATCGAACGCTTAGTCCACCTAGCTCCGGGAGAATTTCTCACCCAATCCGGGCTACGAAGTACTATTACCCACGAAGATGATCGCCCCATGCTTCGCGAAGCTCGAAGCTCCCTCAGAGGTGGGGAGGTTGACTATTCAATCGAATATCGGATCCTTGACGCCGAGGGACATGAAAAGTGGGTTAGGGACGATGCGGTAGCAATTCGAAGCGCTGAAGGAGAAATACTAGCTATCCAAGGAATCCTGACCGATATTACTGAGCGCAAGTTAGCCGAAGAGCAGGTAACCAGCCTCGCGTTTTCTGATCCTTTAACTGGGCTAGCAAATCGCAGATCATTTATAGACGCCACTACAAAGGCGATCGAAGAGGCTCGACGAGCCAACCAATCATTTCTCGTTTTATTTTTAGACCTGAACCACTTCAAAGCTATCAATGACGGATATGGACATCGGGCAGGCGATGAGCTCCTGGTAGACGTGGCGCGAAGGCTACGCGAAGGTGTTCGTCAAGGGGACGTAGTGGCACGACAGGGTGGGGACGAGTTCTTAATCCTTCTTCACGACATCAAAATAGACGACACGGTAGACGGCCGAAATTTTGTGGTCATGACTTCTATCAGCCGCATAAGGGAACACTTCAACGAGCCCTTTGAACTCAGCGAAAGTACTGTAGCGATGACGTCATCGATTGGCGCGGCTATCTACCCATTTGATGGGTCGAATCCCTCCGAACTGATCGAGAGCGCTGACTCGTCGATGTATCGAGACAAACAGACTGGCAACCCCACCAATGACAAGGGTTTCAAGGCAATCTCTTCGAATGCAAGAAGTACCCTCTCTATGGCGACGAGACTGCGCACCGCCTGTGCAAACGATGAGTTCGCACTCCTCTATCAGCCGATAGTTGACCTTTCAACCGACGTTACTGTTGCAGCAGAAGCCCTAATTCGCTTGAAGGACGGCTCAGGGGGGCTAATCTCACCTGTCGAATGGCTCACCATCGCCGAGGATATTGGGATAATGGACGACATCGTATCTTGGACTCTCGAACGTGTCTACATCGACCAGCAGCTGTGGATAGCTAAAGGAATCGATACCACTGTTAGCGTAAACCTCTCGCCGCGCCAGATTCGCAGCAACGAATCAATGCGAAGACTCAACGCCGACCTAGGAAGCGTCAATCTACCCGCGACGCGGCTAAGCTTCGAGATTACCGAGTCCTCTCTTCTAGATCACGATCCTTGTGTGCTCCAGACGATCAATGAACTTAGAGCCAATGGTTACACCTTTGCAATCGATGACTTCGGAACCGGATACTCCTCACTCTATCGCCTCAAATCACTTCCGTTCGACTCGATCAAGATCGACCGCTCGTTCATAAACGACATCGATGATCCGAAGGGGCAACGCCTCGTTGATGCAATCATTTCAATCGCTCACAGCCTCGAGATAAAGGCAGTCGCCGAGGGAGTTGAAAAGTCGGAACAGCTAATCCTACTTGAATCCATGGGGTGTGATCTAGCCCAAGGCTACTTCCTAGGATTACCTTCAAACGCCTCTGACTTTGCCAAACTATTCGACACAAAGGTTATGCATTTGTCCAACGAATACTCAGAGGCATCAGGCCAACTCGATAGGATTTGAACGAACTAGCAATCTTTGCAGATAACAGCATTCACAGTTGACAAGGTACTGTCCACCAGAGGGCTCCTCCGGTGGACAGTATTGTAGTTCTTTATCTCCAGTCGAAATCGATCCCCAACGGTCGAGGTTACCAATCGACCCTTCGGGTCTTTGCTTTATTCAACCTAGAGTCAAATTAACAACCGGAGTATCGAGTTTTACTGCGAACGAACCCGCTCACACATTTTTCATGATTGTAGAGATATCGCTTCGAGCTGTCTTAATGTTTGCAGAAGCACCCTTCAACTGTTGCCAGTCGTTAGTGATCGTAGTGTGAGTGCCAGTCGGATCCGTGTTGTAGATAGTTGGCGTAAGCGAGACAGCGTAACTCCCGAGTCCACTTGCCGTCGATTGTGCTTGGGCTGCACTCGTTACCAAGTTATCGTACGCGGCAGTAGCGGTCGGATTATTTCCATTCGAGGCAATGAGCGAGTTCAAAGTTGGTTCTAAGTTGATCAGCTCGGACGAGATAGAGAGGATCTGATCTTGGGCAATCGTCAAGTCAACTTGAGGACCGACCACTGCGTAGATTCGATAGTTGTCATAAAGCGTCTCATAAGTCAAGTGCAGTTGACCTTCGGTCGTAATCGATGGAACGCTTGCTAAGAGACTTTGCATTGCGGCGATGTCACCGCTACTGCTACTTCCCACCACACCTGCGAGGGTTGCTGCGTCACTTTGGGTGAGCGTCTTTGAACCTTGAATTCTGCCACTCAACGTATTAAGGAAGGTAATTCGAGCATTGATATCGCTTTGCAACTGAGCGATCTGAGTCGGGGTTACCGCCGATACCGGGGTTGAAGACGCAAACGCAGGCGCGGCTGTGACGGCTACGGCGGCGAGAGACGCCAATGGTACTCCGATATAACGAATGATCCTTTTCATTTCTTTTCTCCTAATTTCCATTCGATGAATTTGCTATGTCGCCGTTACCGGCGCTCTGAGTATTGTTCAAGTTATTGATTTGGGAATCGATCTGGCTTAGTGCATTATTTACCGCTGCCACTTGAGAGCTTTGGCTAGCTGAAACCGGACTCGTAGTAGCGGGTGGAGTTTGGGCTCCCCCGCTATTGGCTAAAGACGAAGGGGTAAGTGGGACTTGACTCGAGGTGGATGGGGTCGTCGACTCAACGGCTGAAGAGGCCGTTGTGCTAGGCGAACTTTGATAGACCACCTTCGAAGCCGTAGCTTGGGAGGTTGTTGGCGCAGTCGAAGTCAACGCCTCTGTGGTCCCACAGGCACTTACCCCGACCCCCAGCAATAGGGCTGAAATTGCCCAACGCTTCAAATTCATAACATCTCATTCCTTTCAACCGAGAAAGCTTCATACGGTCTGAACAAACGGGATCACGATTCCCGTCTTTATGAAGGATGACAAGAGGATGTTATGGATCGATTATGTCGAAAATCGGACTCTAAAAAAACCCAATTAAAATTCGCAGCCCCAACATCAAGTGGGGCTGCAAAGGTAATATAGGGCTTTGATATTTTTGTCTAAGAGGTGGAATTACTTCGATTCACACATCTAGACGTTGAGGTGGCTACTCGATTATCTTGCTCAGAGGTAACTCGAGAATTCCGGTGGCACCAGCGTCTTTCAATTCTGGGATGAGCGTATTTATACCTTCGCGCGCTACGACGGTTTCAACAGCGTAGCCTGCGTGGCCGTGAAGCTCAGAGACCGTAGGAGCCTTCATTGCAGGAATAAGAGCTATCACTTTCTCAAGGTCGTCGGCAGACACATTGAGTTTTAGTAGAACCTTTCCCCGCGCTGTCAAAGTCCCCGAGAGCAGCGTGAAAATTTGCTTCATTGCGTGCAACTTTTCCGGATCATTGGCTGCTTCTGGATTCGCCAATAGCTCCGTATGTGATGTCAGGATCGTATCTATAATCCTTAGACCCGCCGCTCTAATTGCACGGCCCGTCTCTGTAATCTCAACTACGGCATCTGCAATATCTGGGATCTTAGCTTCGGTCGCTCCGTATGACAGAAAGACATTCGCCTTTATACCATTTTTTTCAAAGTACTTCTTCGTTAGGGTCGGATACTCGGTTGAGACTCTTACTCCATCTTTCAGATCGCTAACTGAGGTTATACCTGATCGTTCCGATACAGCAAGAACAACACGAATTGGATTCGTAGTCGCCTTTGAATAATGCAGCTGGCCAATGGAGACGAGATTTGACTCGGTCTCTTCAACCCAATCGCGTCCAGTTATTCCAAGGTCGAAAAGACCATCTTCTAGATAGGTCGGAATCTCTTGGGGCCTCAAAATTCTCACATCTGTGATTCTTGGATCTTTGATGGTGGCACGATAGTCCACCTCTGAAGAGCGCACTATCGATAGATCAGCGGCTGAAAAAAGCTCGAAGGTCGATTTTTCCAACGAACCTTTTGGTAGCACCAAGCGCAACATCGCATTCCCTTTGTATAAGACTTCTCCTATACATTAGCGGAAGTTGTACACCGCCTAGAGCTACCAGTACCAGATCATCCACACCTACCGAAGGTGAGCGTGGATGATTCACGAAGCTTTGAACCTATCTGCTCTTGCCGATCCTAAATGCCAGCGAGAGCACTATGTCTAAGCTTCGCCTGACTTCGGGAGTCCTCGCCTTTTTGAATAGCTGCCTAAGAGATGGGGGGTCGCTACGATCAAGGGCCTCTGCTGCACCTCCCAAGCCATCGCTTAATGCCTTTAGAATCCTTGGGTCGAGATTTCCCGCTATCGACAGAAACCGAACCAGGTTTTCTATCCCCTGACGCGTCTTTTCGTTATTCATCTTTTCGAGGATCGCCGAGCCTGCATCGCAGCCATCTTCAAGGATGCCATTCAATAGATCAACTAGATCTGAGTCCCTAAGGTTCTCAAGCAACCTTGCTAACTGGTCTATTTCGACTTGATCGTAGTTAATCGACGGTCGAAGTTCAGCTACCTTATCCAAACCAATTGGCTGAGCCACTTTACAGTCCCCCTCGTCTCCGCGGCGCATCAACAAAGACGTAATCTTGTCTCTGCCACTTTCGTTCTACCTCAACACCGTTTTGAGGATTCGAAATTGCATTTCTAAAATTTTTCCTCGGAAGAGGATTCTCTCCGGTGGCCGAAAGTACTTCCATCTTGACCGCTAGTTCCTTATAGGCCGGCGTATGAGTGGTCCTGTCGGTGTGCGACGAAGTTAGAACATTGATCGCAGATTCGTTATCTCCACTATTCATCGGCATATACAACTCTTTGCCGCTAACACGGGTCGTCACGAGTGCACGTGCCTTGATCTTGCCGCGCCTAGATATCAACCGAACCAGAGATCCGCTCTGTACGCCTCGCTCAGCAGCTAACTCAGGAGAGATCTCAATGAAGGTACCTGGAGTACGTGATCGAATCCCCTCCGACTTATAGGTCATATTTCCCTCATGAAAGTGTTCAAGAAGTCTTCCATTGTTCAAATTAAGATCATATTCATCGTCGACTACCTCGCTTGGCTCTATGTAGCTGACATTGTAAAGTTTGGCTCTACCATTAGAAAAACCAAAACCATCCAAAAACAGAAGTGGCGTATCCTTGCCATCGCTTGACACGGGCCACTGAAGCGAGTCAAAACCTTCGAGCAGATCATAAGATACACCCGAGAAGATCTCGGCTAACGATGCTGCCTCAGCCATCACGTCTGCCGGACTCGAATAGTTCCACCCGGCTCCAAGCGCATTCGCAATCGCAATCGTCCAAATATAGTCAGGTCGCGAATTGCCAAGCGGATCGAGCGCGGCGTATAAACGCTGTATTCTTCGCTCAGTATTGGTAAAGGTTCCGTCCTTTTCCAACGACGGAGAAGCTGGCAAAATCACATCTGCAAACTGTGCCGTCTTCGAAAAGAAGATGTCCTGCACAACGAATAGGTCTAGACGTTCAAATGCCTCTTGGACGTGAAGGGCATTGGCGTCAACGAGTCCCATATCCTCGCCGATAAGGTAAAGTCCTCTAAGGGACCCATCGTAGATTGCATCCACCATCTCGTGGTTATCCAAGCCCTTATCCGATGGGAGTTCGACGTTCCACCCAGCAGACCACTTGGCGCGGGTGGCATCGTCGTTGACGAACTCATATCCCGGGAAGCGATCTGGCATTGCACCGAAGTCAGATGCACCTTGAACGTTATTATGGCCACGTAGCGGATACGATCCCGCTCCTTCGCGGGCGTAGTTACCAGTTACAAGCAGCAGATTTGAGATTGCGGTAGAGGTATCGGAGCCACCGTTGTGCTGGGTCACTCCCATGGCCCAACAGACCGCCACACCATCAGCGGCAACTATCTCTTCGGCGACCGCCTTTAATTCATCTACCGAAATCCCAGTCAACTTAGCGGTACTTTCCAAGTCAAACGGGGAAAGGGAGGCACAGTACTCGTCGAAGTTATCGACGTGACTATCGATAAAGTCAACGTCATGGCGGTTGGTATCGATAATGTACTTAGTAACCGCACTTAGCCAAGCGATGTCACTGCCTGGATTTGGATGGATGAAGATATCGGCTCTTTCGGCCATTTCGTGGCGGCGCAGGTCGGCAACTATCAGTCGCTTTCCGCCGCTCTTGTGCGCTCTCTTGATACGTGTGGCGATAACTGGGTGACTCTCCGCCGTGTTGGAGCCCACGATT
The DNA here is from genome assembly GCA_021826315.1 of Actinomycetes bacterium. Lineage (GTDB taxonomy): Bacteria > Actinomycetota > Acidimicrobiia > Acidimicrobiales > Acidimicrobiaceae > Acidithrix. The sequence goes on along the minus strand of JAKAZZ010000012.1, from coordinate 6,947 downwards.
ATCACTAGACCCGCCTTCTCGAGGTCCGTTATCGAACCGGAGTCGCCGCCGATTCCAACGGTACGCCAGAGGCCTACGGTTGCAGGTGACTGGCAGTACCTGGAGCAGTTATCGATGTTGTTTGTTCCAACGACCGCCCGTGCCAATTTTTGCATCAGATACGACTCTTCGTTGGTGCACTTTGAAGATGAGATAAAACCGAGTGCATTAGGGCCCGACTCTTCTCTGATCATCCTCATTCTCTCGGCGACGTAGCTTACTGCCTCATCGAAGGTCACCTCTTCAAAGTGATCCCCTCGTCTAATCAAGGGTTTGGTGATTCGCTCCTTTGAATTTACGTAGTCCCATCCAAACTTTCCCTTGACGCAGGTTGATACCGCATTGGCCGGGCCATCTGAAGGCTCGACCTTTACAATTTTTCTACCCTTCGTCCAAACTTCAAATGAACAGCCTACGCCACAGTAGGTACAAACGGTCTTTGTCCGCTTGATTTGCGCCTTCCTCAAGCGCGCCTCTGCCTCAGAGATCGCCATAACGCTTTGAATCGAGGTTGCAGGCTCGGCAGCCTTCGTAAGTGCGATCATGGGGTCTTTCATCGTCTCAGGCAACGAAGAGAGGTAACCAACTTCGCCGAGCATCGACTTTTCCATAAGCGCATTGCATGGACAGACGGTAACGCAATGGCCACATCCAACGCACGAAGATTCGCCAGCTGGGACGTCTTTATCCCAGATGACCCTTGGGTGATCACGCTCCCAGTCAATTGAGAGAGTCTCGTTTACTTGCAGCTCTTGACATGCCTGAACGCAGCGGCCGCAGAGGATACATTGGTTCGGATCGTAACGATAAAACGGGTGAGAAGCGTCGATCTCATAGGGCTTCTTCTCGAATTCGTATGAGGGGTGCGCTATCTCGGAGGCTGCGACTGTATTGTGAACCACGCAATTGCCATTGTTATTTTCGCAAAGGGTACAGTAAAGGTCGTGATTTTTTAAGATCCGACTGATGCCCTCGAGTTGAGCATCCTTTGATCGTACCGACTTTGTCTCAACGACCAATGAGGCGCGAACCTTCGTGTCGCAACTACGAACTAGCTCTCCTCCAACCTCAACAACGCAAGTGTCGCAGCTCCTTATTGGGCCAAGGACCTCGTTGTAGCAGATTTGGGGTAAGTCCATCACGACTCTATTGATGGCCTTTATCAGTAGCTCGCCATCTTGAGCTACCACCCTCTCGCCATCGATAGTTATTTCAACGTCCAACTCAATACCTAACCTACTCATATCAGTTCAATTGCATCGTTTAAAATGCCATTTCAATTCACGTACCCTTAGAAACTATCAAAAACCTGCCAATAATCAAATGGCAATAGCGCGTTCGCCTATGGCAATCACATCTTTGGCCTGTAATATCTCGACTTAGTATGACAAAACACTTTGCTAAAGTCCTCACAGTGTCGGATGGTTGCTACTACGGAAAGAGACAAGACACCTCAGGCGAGGTACTACGTCAGCTCTTGCAAGATCACGACTTCGAAGTAGTTGAATCGCGAATAAGCCCCGATGGCATCGACTCTGTGAGCTCACGCCTAATTGAGATGAGCGACAACTTTCATGGTTTGATCGTTACGACTGGGGGTACTGGCTTTACAAGTCGCGATCTAACCCCTGAAGCCACATTGAAGGTAATTGAACGTGAAGCTCCGGGAATCGCTGAATACTCTCGAAGCGTCAACAGGCTTGGGATGATTTCCCGCGGACGTTGTGGAATTCGCGGCCGGGCACTCATATTCAACGTACCAGGCTCACCCAATGGAGCACGTGAAATGGTGGAATCAGTGGTCGATACGATTGGTCATGCGATCGATCTAATGCGGGACGCGACCGCGGAACATCCGACCAATGAATAGTAACCTCGGCGACAAGTGCACCAAATTTGAGAATAAGGGTCGCATATGAATCAATTAGCCCTCGACCGTGATAGGCGAGCGATGCGATTAGCCATATTGGCGAGCAGAGAGGCTCGCAAGATCGCACGGCCAAATCCATGGGTCGGTGCTGTCTTCGTTGGCGCCGACGGACGAGTCTCTTCCGGTTCAACGAGGCCTCCAGGCGGTGACCACGCTGAGGTCGTTGCACGGGATCGTGCAAAATTTGATTTGAGGGGTTCTACCCTTTACGTAACCCTCGAGCCGTGCTCTCATCACGGCAAGACGCCTCCCTGTGCTGAAATGCTCATACGTGAAGGGGTATCAAGGGTCGTAATCGGGTCATTGGATCCTGATGAACGAGTAAGTGGCATGGGGATAAAGGTACTGCAAGAGGCGGGCGTCCGAGTAGAGATTGGCCTCCTTGCCTCAGAAATCAAAGCCGACCTCGCACCATACTTGGTCCATCGACAGCTAGGGCGACCATTCACTTTTTTAAAGGTTGCCGCAACCTTAGACGGCTACATAGCAGCTCGCGACGGCAGCTCTAAGTGGATAACTTCGGGCGCATCGAGGGAGGAGGTGGCGCGACTTAGGGCTTATGCTGATGCGATAATTACCGGTGCTGGCACAGTCCGTAGCGATGATCCATCGATGAGAGCTCACGGTCTAGAAGATAAATCCCCTCGCCGAATTGTCCTCGGCCAGATTCCGGAGTCAGCCAGGATTATGCCAGCTAGAGCATATAGTGGCGACATCAGTGAGTTGATGACCTCTCTCGCCGATGAAGGTGTTGTTGTGGCAATGGTCGAGGCGGGCGCGAAGGTTGCCAAGTCGTATCTCGACGCGGGGCTAATCGACCAGATCAACCTCTTCCTCGCCCCCAAGTTCATTGGTGGAACTGATGGAATCAAAATCTTCGACGGTGTAGGCGCTGGCTCTATTGCCGAGGCCTTTGACTTTGAGATCGCCTATAGCAGGAGGTGGGGGCCAGATATCGAGTTGATATTGCGTTCAAAGTGGCTTGCTAACTTCATAGGCGATGAAGAGGCCGAAAAAAGCTAAGCACTTTTGAGCGATTTCGGTAGCAACTCTACGGATGAGATTGGAAACCCGCGTAACGAATTAGATCAGGCCTTCGAACCTAACTGCCTTGTTACCGAAACCATCTCGATGGCACCAAGTGCTGCCTCATATCCTTTGTTGCCTGCCTTGATGCCAGCACGATTTAGCGCCTGCTCAACTGTGTCAGTCGTCAATATTCCCATTAATACTGGGGTACTAAAGTCCATGGCAACTTTGGCTAGACCGTTGGTGGTTATACCTACGACAACGTCGTAGTGTGAGGTGTCACCACGGATCACCGCACCTAGGGCAACGATCGCATCGTAACGCCCAGATTCTGCTCCCACCTTGGCTAGTAGTGGCAGTTCGGCTGCTCCAGGACAATACGCCACGTCATAAGACAAGTCGGAGATTCCCACCATCGCGAAGGCTCCTTTGGCTCCTTCAACTAACTTGTCGACGACAAACTCATTAAAGCGGGATGCAATGATCAGGAAGTTACCTTCAACGATGTCAAAATTTCCCTTATAAATCATTCCCACTCCTACGAAATCGAGTCACATTCACTCGACAAACACGGCATATGCAGTCTTAGCTTGTTATTGATAATAATCTAGGCAACAACTTCGACAACGTTTTCCCCCAAACGCTTCAAAATCATCACCCGCAACTCGAATCTCGGGTTCATGCGTGATGGCCAGCTCAAGGAGGTTCAACGGTAGTCGCAAAACGGAGAAATAGACCGTATCGAATCTTCGACCAAAAAACCTAGGTCAATGGAGGAAGATCAGGATTTAGAAGCTTGATGATCCTATTCATGTGCTCTGGAACAGATGGAAGCGAGAGTTCGGCACTGGAATCCAATTCTTCCCGAGCGTTCATCATAGATCGAAAGGCATTGAAGATAAATCGAGCCAGGACCAGTGCATAGGTATCTCGATCCAGCTGCCCGAGGTAAGGATTGTTTATTGCAATTCTTCGACCCAACTCTGCAGCGAACTCAAATTCAAATTCGACGATCAATCGAACAACGTCGATAACGACTTCACCCGTAGTTAATTGATTGGCAATCGCTCTCATATTTTTCATTCGGGGCAGCGATGCAAGATTGGTTAGTTCGACGGCCCTTGCGACCGCGTCCATTACTTGAACCTCGTCGTCGACCATCCGCAAGTTGGACAAGAGGTCCACAATTACACCTCTTAGATTTGGAAAGAGTAGCTCGTCTTTGGTTTCGAAGTAGCGATAAAAGGTACGCTCAGAGACTCCAGCGGCCAATGCAATCTCTCGAATATTAGTCTCGCTATAACCCTTGGTCACAAAGAGTTGATGAGCCTGCTCAATCAACTTTGCTCGAGTCGCCTCTTTCTTCGCTCCCCTTAAAGATGATGTCATTAACCACCCATTCTAGAACGTCAACGAAGGTAGACGCAAAAAGTGTCAGTTATGCCACATTTATGTTATGATCATAAATGTCAGTTCTGCCAAATTCCAAGGAAAAGATACCAATGGGTGTAGAAGAGATCGAAGCGTTAGAGACAAAACAGGAGAGTACGGGTCTTATGTGGAGGATCGGCCATTTTATGGTCGTCCATCGCAAGAGCGCCATTACCATCTGGATTATTGCACTCATCGCAATTGCAACGCTGTCGACAAAGTTTGGTGGCTCCTATGTCAACAACCTCTCTCTCCCAAATAACGAGGCTGCAACTGGACAAGCGATTCTTTCCGCTAACAACGCGGGCAAAGCAGCCGGATTTTCATCGCAAATAGTGGTCGTCGATAAGGCGTCGGTCGCATCTCTCTCTAACCAAATCAATGAGGCGGCAGTCAACCTCTCAAAATTACAGAACGTGACCGGAGTTATAACGCCGGTACAAAATCCTAAAGCCATCGATTCAAATGGCCAGACTGGCTACTTGACGGTCCAATTTTCAGTAAATCCAGTAACGTTTGCGCCCAGTTACTTCAACTTGGTCGAGACGGCGATGAATCCTGTCACGAAAGCTGGGGCCAAGGTTTACTACGCCGATCCCATCGGCCAACTTTCAAACCCAAAGGCATCCGATCTTCGCTCCGAATTGATCGGAATGCTTGTTGCTATCGCGGTGGCACTTTTTGCATTCAGATCGCTATTTGCAGCAATCATACCGATCCTTACTGCCGTAGTAAGCGTGCTAGTTGGCTACTTCGCAATCTCCCTAATCGGAAGAGGTATCACCTTTGGCACCTCCGCTCCAACCCTTACAGTAATGATCGGACTGGGGGTTGGAATTGATTATGCCTTATTTCTCACCACTCGTCACCGACAACACTTGAGGGAGGGCTCCAACTCGATCGACTCTATCGCTAAGACCGTAGCCACCTCGGGGCGTTCAGTTATCGTTGCTGCTATTACGGTCGCCCTCGCACTCCTCGGCCTGTACGTCTCAGGGATCACATTTATCGGAAACCTTGGCCTTGCAGCATCCATCGGCGTTGCAACCTCGGCGATCGGGGCGATAACCCTAGTGCCCGCAATTTTGGGAACGTTCGCTGAAAAGATTGACAGGGTCAGCATCGGTGAGGCAATAGCCGAATCCCACGGTGGCGATGACTTCTGGCACAGATTTGCCCGCAAGGTACAAAATCGACCGATCGTCTTTCTCCTAATCGGAGTCGTCCTAGGCTCCGTGCTGGTCATTCCCCTCTTCTCAATTCAAATCAACCACCTCGACGCATCTACAAACCCCTCGACCTACACAGACGCAAAGGCTTTCAATGCGATCTCAACCGGCTTTGGGGCCGGAGCTAATGCACAGTTGACCGTCGTTGTTGAGATGAATTCGACCATCTACTCGAGTCAAAATAGCGTTCAAAGCCTCGAAAAAAGTGTTGCTGGTGCCATCTCTTCACTTCCTAATGTGGTCGCAGTTTCCCAACCAGCACTCACATCGTCCGCAAAAGCATTCACATTGAATGTCATACCCAAGTTTGGTCCATCAGATCCCACAACTAAAACCCTCTTCGACTCGCTTACTACCGGTACACTTCCAAAGACGATAGGTAGTAGCGGCAGTGGTTACGTAATTGGCGCAACGGCATCTGCAATCATCTTCGTCGAAACCGTGGTATCCAAACTTCCGCTCATCATCGCTTTCGTAATCGCAACTGCATTTATCGTTCTCCTTGCTGCATTTAGAAGCATTTGGATACCGATAAAGGCTGCGGTTCTCAACCTCTTTTCTATTGGTGCTGCCTACGGCGTCGTAGTCGCAGTCTTTCAATGGGGCTGGGGATCAAGCCTTCTCGGAATGTCTCAAAAGGTGCCAATCGAAAGCTACGTTCCGATGATGATGTTCGCTATTACATTTGGACTTTCTATGGACTACGAAGTATTCCTGATCTCGCGGGTAAAGGAAGCCTATCTCTCGGGTATGGACGCAGACGACGCCGTCGCAAGTGGTCTCTCGGCTACCGCTAGGGTTATTTCGTCGGCCGCCGCGATCATGATTTCGGTCTTCTTTGCCTTTATTGGATCTACGGCGCCTGTCATCAAAATGCTCGGCCTCGGCCTAGGCGTTAGCGTATTGATAGACGCTACGATTATCCGTCTCACCTTAGTACCAGCAGTAATGACACTTCTAGGCAAGAGGGCATGGTACATGCCTCGGTGGCTCGATCGTATCGTTCCTACGATCTCTGTGGAATAGAGATCTGTGCAATTCACTGAAAACGTCACGATGATCTCATAAGCGATTTACCGAAGTGCCTACTGAGCCTTTTTGCCAAAAGGCCCAGCCACCGTCTGGGCCTCCTAGGGCTGACGCTAGAGCTGGGGGGGTTAGGACTGTGGCTAGTGTCCCTAGTCATAAATTCACTTAGTAAATGGTCCGAGGTACTTTTCCATGGATCTAAAGATCTCGTCAGCCGTCTTATGCCATCTAAAAGGACGAGGATTCTCATTCCAGGTTTC
>JAKAZZ010000065.1 GCA_021826315.1 Actinomycetes bacterium | reverse complement strand
TTCCGATCGCCCCACATTCTTCACATCGAAATTAATCGACCTGACGCACGAAATGCAGTAAATGGGGCCGTTGCCCAAGCAATGGAGAGCCATCTCGACACATTCGAAGAGGACGACAACCTATGGATAGCTGTGATAACTGGCCGTGGCAAAAACTTCTCGGCCGGTGCAGATCTCAAAGAGATAGCAGCTGGTAATGGAGCCTCTCTGTCAACGAAAAAGGGCGGCTTTGCAGGAATTACAAACCGACAGCGAACAAAGCCAGTCATAGCAGCAGTACACGGACCTGCTCTAGCAGGCGGCTTCGAAATCGCCCTAAGTGCCGATATGATCGTCGCATCCGAGAGTGCAGCCTTTGGCCTACCGGAGGTTAAAAGATCGCTAGCGGCTGCCGCTGGTGGATTATTTAGGCTGCCGCGAAAGATACCCATAAATCGAGCAACTGAGATGATTGCAACTGGAGATCCAATCTCCGCGATCGAAGCGCACGCTTTAGGAGTCGTCAACCGATTAGCGCCCACCGACGATGTGCTTCTAGCTACAGCTTTAATCCTTGCAAGGCAGGTTGCGGCTAACGCTCCACTTGCTGTACGTAAGTCTCTTGAAGTCTCACGGCAAGCTACAACATTAGATGATGCAACGCTGTTTGGATTGAGCCGAGATGCAATGAACTATCTCTCAACGACCAAAGACTATCAAGAGGGCCCCCGGGCCTTCATAGAGAAAAGGCCGCCAATCTGGCAAGGTAACTAAGACGGACTGAGGTAAGAGACCATTTCAATTGCACCACCCTTGAACGCTCCGCGTTCAAGGAGTGACTTAGTGCTTCGCGCACCTGGCGATACCACGGAAGTAAGCTCCACTACATCGAGGCATTTGGCAACGCTCCTAAGCATTACCAAAATCGACGTTCCGATACCGTGGTTACGCATTTCTGGCTTAACGTAAACAAAGACTTCAGCGGAACGGTGACGCGCCTCGCCGATATCCGCCTCATGGCGCCTGAGATAGCATAGGCCCACGGGTGCCGCCGTTTGGTAAACCACGGAAGGTCCAAAGATTGAACCACCGTGAACGCCTCCTTCGACACCTTCAACCAACGAAAAGAAAGCTCTTTCAGAGAGGTATCTCCCACCCCGCTGAACACTAACTTCCGCATCGAGAGTTAGAAGAACTTCAATAAAGTCAGAAAGCGCTTCACTTCCGTTTACGTATTCAAGCTCATCCAACGTGAAATTCTCTGTCTTTCTGCGCTACAGATCTACTCAGCGCGTGCCAGAAGATCTGTTACTCGACCGATGATGGTCTTGCGTCCTCGGTGGGACGTTTCGAATTCCAGAACTGACCGCAGTTCTTCACCCTTCAAACGATCCAGCTTTGAGACGATTTGATTAGCCGACAGAGTCTCGTAGCTCGGAATGATCTCCTCGATACCCTCTACTTGGCCTTCTGTGGGATCAGCGCCATCTTTGAGCTCAGGAACTTCCACTACGGCAACTACATCAGCTTCGATCTTCACATCGGTAGGAGTCACGTCAGTGCTTGCAGGAGTAGAGTCGCTCGGGGTCCCAGCCGGTGCCTTGTCCTCTATGCCAAGAACAAATCTGGCAAGATCGCTCCAAGGCTCTGGTAGCACGCTTACTACTCTTTCGCCTACGTTTTCTCTCGCTTCATCCAACTGACTCTTGATGGCGCTTCCGGCAAAATCAACTGCCATCTTGCCCATAAACTTTGCCGCCATGCCTCGTGTCTCGACGACTTGACGCCCGTTTTCCACGGCTTTAGGAATAGAGTCTGCGAGCGAAGAGATCACTCCAATCGGGGCATACACGAAGTAGTCGAGCAACTTCTTTACGTCTTCATCACCTAAGCTTGCCAAGTGTAACCTCCGAATTTGATCAAACACAATCTCTACAGTAGTTCCGATCCTTGTCAGCGAGTTGCGTTAACTTCTTGACTAGGAAACAACTTTGACAGACAAATTCATCCGGCTGTTTCGGAAGAACAGTCAAAGCGATATCACTTCGATCGTCGTCTTCTTCATCTTCATCTTCAGACTCTTCCGAAGAGGAAACGACCATTCGCTCCTTCAGGATGTCGTCGAGACTTGTCTCTACCTCTTCGTCGATCTCTCCGAGATCTTCATCGTCGTCTTCTTCGACAACATCGTCTTCTTCGACAAGAATATCATCGTCGTCGATTACCTCTTCGTCGATTACCTCTTCGTCGAGGTCAACTTCAAGATCTCCTTCGTCGATCTCGACCAATTCATCTTCTTCTTCGAGCAACTCTTCATCGTCGAACTCAACGTCTTCAAGGCCACCTTCGAATTCATCTTCGTCGGATAACTCATCCTCGAAGTCGTCTTCTACAACTTCAACTTCCGGATCGCTTGACTCTTCAAAGTCTGCCGCCTTTTTGCGTGGCATTCTTATCCTTTCAAAGTCCAGCATCTAATTGCTGGACGTAAAACTCATTAACACTCGCGTCTAACGTTCCTATATTGGAAAGTAATTACCGCTTTGTTTGTTCCCGATAGAATTTAGCGAAAGTTTTAAAACTTCCATCGCTTCGACTAAAAGTTCTCTAAAGCCTTTTACTCATCTCGCGCTCGATAGATTTGCGACGTCCATCGCCGCCATCAGTGAGATCTATGTGAACAAAGGTACTTGCCAGACTTTCATGCCGAGCCTCATCCCTGAGAAGGGCGTAAATAAGCTGCGCAACTAAGCGATAGCTTTCATGACCTTGAGGCTGCGTCCTTAGTTCCACTAAGTGGAGCAGTTGCCTCAAATTGAGATCGATCTGGAAACGTACCTTTGAAGCCATAGGTAGCATATACGAAGCCGTATATATTCCGTATTTTTCTAAAAACTCTTGATAAAGCGGTTCGACGGATAAAATCGCGCACCTATACATTTCACTCTCGCTCTGAGTGAATGAGGCAGACTCAAAAAAACCTAACTCAGTTCCGAGTCTCTGCCATTCAATCGACATAAGTCGATGACGCTGAAGATCTCGAAATGCAGCGTAGTCGCATTCGATCTCAAACTTATATGTCGTCGCTTCAAAGGCCCGTGATGGGCGATGGCGACGGTTTTCACGCTCTCCGCAGTATCTTTCGACTAAAGCCAGCCTCTCATCAGCGCTTAGGCTGCGACAGATTTGTTTAGCTTCCTCATTGGAGTACGATGAGCTCTCAAAGATGATTGCCTCAATGACTTTCGACTCGCCGTCTGGGTCGAAACGTACCAGCTTCACGTTGGGAACTGACGAAAACTTTGACGATGAATCACGGTGTACTTGGCGTGGAACCTCGACACCGTCGAGAATCGATGCATTGCGACGAGTGGACTTTAGATATTGAACCCACGGTTCACGTCGCTCATCGCGTTCAATCCGTGACGTCAATGCTGGAACCGTAGTACGAAGTTCACGACGAAGCTTTTCTCCAAGAACTTTACACTCCTCTAATTCGTCAGCCAAGAGGTGTAGCGCTAGTTGCTCGAGCGCTTGGGCCGATCCGAATACTCCGACATTAGAGGTGGTTGCCGTCGGTAGAAGTCCTCTCGAAAGATCGAGGGCCTTGGCTCGCATTGTAGCTCTCATCATTGGCGGAATCTCTCCACCTACCTCACTTGCCAATCGCGTCACAATAGTGTCGGTCAGGTCTCGGTAAGAATCGAAGAGTTCGTCTACCACACGATGAAATCTATGCTTGTCCTGAGCGTCAAGTTCAGAGGGTGTGTGGTAACGATAGTTTCCTACGCCATCTCGATCATCGTAACGAATGTATCGCGTACTTTGTTCTAGATAGCTCATTAGGCGAGGACGTTCGATTACCTTTGTTGCCAGGTTCGATACCGCCTCAAACGAAATATGCACCGCACCAAGTTGCGCGACCGAGTCATCCCCATATTCAGCTAGAACTCGTGAGAAAAGAGAGGTGGCCTTCTCGTGACCCATATTGGTATCGCTCAGCTCTACTGAACTTTCATTTGCCTCGTAGAATTCGTCTAGGAAAAGTCTGCGCAATGATTTTGATGATCGTGAGTAGCGAGCAAAGAGGGCGGCCTTGGTCTCCTCTGGCAAATTGACAATAGAAAAGACGTTGTCGTCGACGTTCGAAAAAAAAGCGGATACGATAGCACTCTCTTCTTCCGAAAAGTATGAAGCACCCATCGAAATTCTCTCCCTACTCGCCCCTAGGCAAAGCCATTAATTGAGATAATTACCCTACCCTCATCGAGGCTTCCACGATGCCCCTACAAAGCATGGCGTCCAACTGTCGAACTACTGCCTTGAATTCAGGATCGGATGTGATTGTTTCGAGTTGGCGCGAAAGATCCAGAATCTGCTTCGTAAATCTAACGAAATCTCCACCTGGAACCTGACCGTCTCCAATTACGCGGCCAAGGTCACGACCACGAGCCCATTGGCTCGCATAGACCATGAATCCAGATTCAACGCTCTTCGTAGGAGGAACTTTGTACCTCGCTTCGAGCTGGTTGAGTCGAACTCTTATCTGCTGCACACTCTCAAAACGCTCCTCTAGTTCTCGTGTCGGAAAGCGATCGCTTCCAGGAGCAGAGGTACGCGGCTCGAATACAAAAATAGATAAAAGTGCCGCAAGAGAGTACGGATCCAGACCGTCGAAGACCCCCTCTTCAAGGGCAAGTTCTATGAGAAGATCTGACTCGTGAAACAGGCCGGCCAACCTTTCGCCACTTGAAGTAAGCGACCAACCAGATATCAAACCAAGTCCTTCAAGGAGCTCAATGACTCTATCAAATTGCCTCGAAAGAGAGTCGGTATGACCCGCCACCTCGATTTCAAGCTCCTTGATACGACTTTGAGCCTTACGAAGCTTCTTCAAAGCACTTAGGTGGCGAGAGAAGTCTTTACAGCTCCTCAATTGGTCCCGAATCGCTTCAGTCTCGATCTCATCTCGTTGATCGGAGTCATCGATGGTCTCGCGTGAGAGTCGCGGCTCCGCGGTTCCACAATTTGCAATTGGATAGTCAATGAGTTTCGCTATCAATGCTTCAATATAAAGGTGGTTCCACGGGTCATACTCCTCCTCTACCACTGCGTTATCGAGAGCCTTTGGTAGGAAGTCGATAAGGTTTGGGCGAATTTGGTAGCGAAAACCACTTGCACTTACTAGATGCGCGGTAACTTTGCCACCCTTTTTCTTAGAGGTAGCAACGACGATCAAACGGGTAGACGGAAGGAGAGAATCTTCATTAGCCGGAGCAACGATGATATCTCCAGGACGAAGGCGTCCAATATAGCTATGGATGAGCTTCTCTGGGGGAATCTGGCGCGTTGCCGCCCTCTTTGCCTTCCGTGCGACGGTATCGTATATTGTCGCCACGTCACCGTATTCACAGAGGATAGCTCTTTCGAGTTCAGGTAGTGCATCTTTCAATCTAGCGATGGTCGCCTCGAGATGTACGACCTCAGCACCCGATCGAAATTGCGCGAATGACAGATTCAAAAGATTACGCGCACTATCGGGTTCAAAGCCTTTTACCAGGTTCGCTGCCATGTTATAGGTTGGACGAAAAGACGAAGTAAGGGGGTACGATTCCGTAGCCATAAGGTTCGCGACGGTCTCAAATGCTACAAAGGGAGACCATAGTGAGACCGAGTAGCCCACGTTATCAATGCCACGACGCCCTGCCCTGCCGGCCAACTGTGTGTACTCTGCGGGCGTCAATATTTCGTGGGTATCACCATTGAACTTATTCAGCTTTTCAATCACCACGCTTCGAGCTGGCATATTGATACCCAGTGAAAGTGTCTCAGTGGCAAAAACGACCTTTATCAGACTGCGCGCAAAGCACTCTTCAACCGCCTCCTTCATAGGAGGCACCATCCCAGCATGATGAGCAGCAAAGCCAGCCTCCATGCCGGCGATAAAGGTGTCGTAGCGGAGAGCCTCAAGATCAGCCAAGGTCAGATTAGTAATCGAACGATCCACTATCTCTCGAATGATGCTTCGCTCAAACGGAGTCGTCAATTTCACATTGCTTGCTAGCGCGCTCTCAACTGCTTGATCACATCCGCTCCTTGAAAACACAAAATAGATTGCGGGAAGCATAGATCGATCTAGTAGTTCGTCAATGACCTCACCACGCCTAGGAGGACGACGTCTCGATCCGTTATGTTTATAGAATCCCCGTTGCTTGATGCGCGGATCATCAAAGCGCGAACATTCATTATTCAACTTGCCATCAATCAGGGCATCGAGAATTTTAAAGCTTCGCTCGCGGTCGTCATAGACTCCGTAGAGATGATTTAACTCAACAGGCCGGTGGCGCTCGACGATGACCTCTAAGTCCCCTCGAACGGTTCTGATCCATTCGCCGAATTCGTCAAGATTCGATACGGTCGCCGACAAGCAGATCAACTTGGTATGGCGCGGAAGATGGATTATGACCTCTTCCCAAACGGCTCCCCTATAAGGATTTTGCAAATAATGGACCTCATCGAGGACCACGTATGCTAGATCGTCCAAGTTAGAGGTACCCTCGTAGAGCATATTTCTCAGGACTTCGGTGGTCATAACGACGACAGGAGCATCGTTATTTATAACGTTGTCTCCTGTCAGAAGGCCAACCGCATCCGAGGTGTAAAGATCTACGAATTCATTGTACTTTTGGTTTGAGAGCGCTTTGAGTGGAGTTGTATAAAAAGCCCTCAATCCCCTATTGATAGCGCGGTCGACTCCATATTGAGCGACAAGGGTTTTACCGCTGCCAGTAGGAGCAGCGACCATCACACTCTTATCTTTATCGATGGCCTCAAATGCTTGGACCTGAAATGGATCAGGATCAACATTGAGTCGGCGTGTAAACGAATCGATCCCGAGGTTTGAAATATTGGGAAGAAAGACCATAGTTACCTGAATCACATCTTACGTGATACGAGAGGCGTTGCCATTCGTCAAAGCGTTAAGGATTGACCAAAGGGAACGCTATCGGCTATTTCAGCTCGCAGTACCTGCCTTATCCGCAACCTTACGCCTACGAATCTTGGTATTGCTCTTATCCCGCAGTAGAACACGGCCTATGAGAATCGCAATCTCATAGAAGAGTACGAGAGGAATCGCCAATGCAAATAGAGAGAAGGGATCCGAACTCGGTATGACAACCGCTGCGACGGTAACGATGATCACGATCGCCCACCTGCGCCACGAGGCGAGCTTCTTAGGTGTCACGACCTTGGCTAGTTGAAGCGCTACAAGTAGCACCGGAAATTCAAAAGAAGCACCGAATGCAGCCATAAGTAAAAAGATGAAACTCAAGTAACTCGACGGTGTGTAAATCTGTCTTAGCTGACTTCCACCCGCGGACTGCAGGAATGAAAGTGCATGTGGGAAGGTAATGTATGCCACATAGGCTCCAGCAATGAATAGAAGCATCGAAGAGAGGACGAATGGAAGGGCGTATCTCTTTTCGCGATCCTTTAGCCCGGGAGTTATAAACCGCCAGAGCTGCCAGAGGATAACGGGCAACGCTATAAAAATGCCCCCATACCCTGAGACTTTGATCCTTAGCGCAAATCCGTCGACTGGTCCGGTTACATAAAGCTGACAGTGGCCATTGGGACTTATTTGACAGTATGGTTGAGTAAAGAAGCTAAGTATCGGTCCATAAATTAAGTATGCGATCACGGAACCTACGACAATAGCTAGAACTACCTTTACAAGGCGGCCTCGCAACTCCGCGATGTGCTCCAGAAGCGTCATCTGTCCATCTGCGGATAGATCTTTTTTATTTCGTTTGAAGTTCATCTGCGCCCCACTAGTTCCAAAAGACATCGGCACTAGGAGAGATGCGTAACCCTTGAGAAGAGGGAGTCAACGTCGCTTTTACGTCGTCGAAGTCATCAGCGTATCTGGCAGAACCCAAACTCGCATTTTTACCAAACATCTCCTGAGCGTGTTCTTTTGAAGGACCCTGAGGTGTACGATTTGGATCGGAGGTAAACGTCGTAGCTACGATCTCAAAAGGATCTTTTAGCTCTCCCATCGCACTCTTGATGGGGCCCATTTGATCGGTCAGAGTTGATAAAGCCCCATTCATCTCGTCACGAATCCGGCCCCGAACTCGATTGAACTCGTTCCAATACTTTCCAACGGTTTTTAGTGCCGAGGGCAATTTGTCGGGGCCAAGTACAACCAAAGCCACTGTAACGATGATAAGTATCTTCGTTGGATCAAGATTGAACATATAGAAAGACTACCTCTAAATAACGGTGCGACGAACTAACCATCTACCGCATATATTCGAGGCTGACAACTCCCTTAGATTTGCCGACCCTAGTCGTCCTGGGTTGTCTTCTTCTCAATGAGTCGATCAAGCCAACCCTCGGTAGCTATCTGATAGTGAAACTCCATGAGTTCATCGTAGGATATTGGTTCACCTTGGTGCTCCTCCTCGAGTTCGAGTGGAAGCCTCCAGAAGCTCATTGTAACCCCTGAAGACAGGAGAATATCTACGACAGCCTTTTCAGCCGGCTTTGCAACTCGAAAGCGACAACCTGGGCAACGAAAAGTATAGGAGGCCGAGCCGTCGGTAGAACATACCATGACCTTAATATCGTTTAAGGTCAATTCCACGTCGCCACAAGACGGGCAGCTAGCCTTTATTAGAGGCATCGCGACTCCCTTCGCCAATCTGCATCCATACCAAACTTGCTCGGGGTTTCTTGCGCCCTCGAACCTTTCTAATTTCTTTTATCGACGCGATCATTGCAAAGGTTTAAGAGCTTTCACGACTTGATACAACTAGCCGCGCACAAAGCGATATTTATTAGAAGAATCCAATGTGGGACAAGGGGTAATACTTCATCACAACCTGTCCGATAAACAAAGTTCCAGGAACAGGGCCGAAAAAACGGGAGTCATAGGAGTCTGTACGATTGTCGCCCATCATAAAGTAGTCCCCAGATGGGATTTTTGTAGGAGCAAGGTTATAGGTTGGGTCGTTTTTAGGTAAATATGACTCACTCAGTGCCCGCCCATCGATGTAAACCACGCCATTTTTAGCCGAGATCGTATCACCAGGAAGGCCAACAACTCGCTTGACTAGATCCTGTATTGTTGGATCGACCTTATCTGCAGGTGGGCGTTTGAAGACGATGATGTCCCCACGTTTGACGCCAAAGAATGCCAAATTGAGCTTCGATACGAGTATCCGATCATTGATCTGAAGCGTAGGAATCATTGATCCCGACGGAATGTAAAACGACTGGATAACAAAGAGTCGAAGGGTAGTTGCAATGAACAGTGACGCAAGAATTACGTAAAGGTTCGATCGCAACCGTCTCTTTTTGGAAGTTGTCGCAGGCTGGTCGGGAACTGCACTATCACTCAAAATATACCGCTCGTTTCAATGACGACTAAAGACTTTCTAAGAGTTTATCAACGCGCTCGTCTTCGGATTTAAATGGGTCTTTCAGTAGGACAGTTCGTTGAGCCTGATCATTCAACTTAAGGTGAACCCAATCTACTGTAAAGTCACGGCGCTTCTCATTAGCCTTTTTGATGAACTCTCCGCGGAGCCTGGCTCGAGTTGTAGTAGGTGCAAACTCCATCGCCTTATCGATAGTCTCATCATCCACCATACGCTCTACTAGGTTTCGTCTGTTGAGCCTATAGAAGATCCCGCGCTCTCTAGAGACGTCGTGGTATTGAAGGTCGATCAAAGATACTGCAGGATGGTTTAGCGAGTACCCATTCTTATTCATGTATGCATCGATAAGATTGTATTTAATGACCCAATCGATCTCACGCCCCAGTGATAATGGGTCCACAGCTATTTTGGTGAGAACATACTCCCACATCTCTAGCGCCTTCGCCTCTGGTTCCGCAAGGGGATTTGAAGCGGCATACTTTTTAGCCTTCTCAAGATATTCACTTTGAATCTCTAAGGCGGAAAGCTCTCTGCCGTTAGTCAAGCGAACTTTCCTCGTACACGTAGGGTCGTGGGAAATATCTCGAATTGCTCGGATTGGGTTCTCAATAGACATGTCTCGTAAGACAACACCTGGATCTTCGAGCATCTTGAGCATGAGCGACATTGCTCCAACCTTTAGGAAGTTGGTGTACTCACTCATGTTCGAGTCGCCTACGATTACGTGAAGGCGACGAAATCTTTCGGCATCGGCGTGCGGTTCATCACGAGAGTTGATGATGGGACGAGAACGCGTAGTAGCAGAAGAGACGCCTTCCCAGATATGCTCTGCGCGCTGTGCGATCGAATAAATTGGTCCCCTAGCTGTCTGGAGCACCTTTCCTGCTCCCGCATAAATCTGACGGGAAACCAGAAATGGTATTAGCACCTCCGAAAAGCGGTTGAGCTCGTCGGACCGAGTTGTCAAATAGTTCTCGTGACACCCATAAGAGTTCCCTGCGGAGTCAGTGTTATTCTTGAACAGATAAACGTCACCACGAATACCCTCTTCGTGCATTCGCGCCTCAGCACTATATACCAAACCCTCTAAGATTCGCTCGCCCGCTTTGTCGTGAGCTACAAGATCATAGAGTGAATCACACTCTGGTGTGGCATACTCTGGGTGTGAGCCGACGTCTAAGTAGAGACGTGCTCCATTACCAAGAAATACATTCGAGGAACGACCCCAGGACACCACTCGTCGAAATAGGTACCTCGCAACTTCGTCGGGACTCAATCGCCTTTGACCCCGCAACGTACAAGTTACGCCGTACTCATTTTCAAGACCAAAGATCCTTCGCTCGAGCATCAGCAGTCACCCTTCTTCCCTATATCTTGGTGACGCCAATCAACCAAGCAACTCCTCTAGCGGCTTTCCCGAGATACGCCTAAATGTTCTGCGTCCATTTGATTCATCCATTACCGCGACTTCAAGTTCATTTGGTGTGAGCTTTCGCTCTGGACCAGCCAAAGCACCGACTGCGGCCGCGAGGACCTCCTTCAAATTCATATCTTTCCGATACACAGCTGCAAAACGTGACGATATCGCATCAGAATCTCCACCAACGATCGAGTACGAGTCCTCGTCCATCACTGTTCCATCGTAGAGAATATGAAAGAGCTGGTTCGGAGTTGACGCACGCCCCAATTCGGCAACGACGATCTCTACCTCCATTGGCTTCATCTCATGAGTAAAGACTTGCCCAAGATAGGAAGCGTAGAGATTAGCGAGAGACCTAGCATCAACGTCGTCACGAGAGTAGGCGTATCCTTTGGTGTCAGCGTGACGAACACCAGCTACCCGCAGTTGATCGAATTCGTTGTACTTTCCAACACCAGCAAATGCGATGCGGTCGTAGATCTCGGAGATCTTATGAAGGGAGCGGCTTGGATTCTCCGCGCACAACAAGATGCCACCGGTATAGATGACTCCAATTAATGATCTACCCCTTGCGATTCCCTTACGGGCGTAGTCAGCCCGATCCTTCATAACCTGCTCAGGGGCTACATAATATGGCATTGACATTTACTGGCCACCACCGATTCCGCGTCGAGACGAAAAGACTTCACTTGAGATTGAGGCAATTGTCTCCTCGGGAACGTATTCAAATCCCCTAGCTGAGACAGAGGCTACGATAGGGTATATACCCCTTGCAACGTCCGGACCACCTGTGGCCGAATCCTCTTCAGCCGCCTCAACTAGAGCAGAGACTGCGAGACGAGCCGCTGCATCAAGATCAAGGGGATTCTCCTTCATCAATCCAGCCTTTATAACTCCTTTTGCGTCTCTCCCACCAGATCCCGTAGTTTGAAATGCAACCTCTTCGTAGCGGCCGCCGGTAATGTCGAAGGCAAATATCCGACCGGTCTCACGGATAAGATCCCAACCAGCAAAGAGAGGAACCACTGCTAGTCCTTGCATCGCCATCGGTAAGTTGGCACGGATCATCTGCCCAAGTTGGTTGGCTTTACCTTCTAACGAAAGAACAACGCCTTCTACCTTTTCATAGTGCTCTAACTGCGTCTGGAAGAGCTTTACCATCTCTACGGCAGGACCTGCTGCACCCGCTATCGCAACAGCAGAAAAGCGGTCGGCGGCAAAGACTTTTTCCATGCGACGATGGGCGATAAAGTTGCCTTCCGTGGCCCTTCTGTCGCCGGCCATAATCACTCCATCGCGATACTTGAAGGTGACAATGGTTGTGCCATGGGGTACTTCTAAGATTCCCCCCTTGACGATTGCCTCCAAATCGAAGGGTGACTGGCCCATCTGCTTCAAAGTTTGCATGAAGCTAGGGCCTGGATCATTGATGGGTCCAAACAACGGCAGTGACAATTCGAAAATACTCCGTTTCCACTTTCATAGGTGCAAAGATAACTCTAAAAGATACTCAACGAACTAAGGCGCCTTCGCTTTAGATCACTGACCACCTTTTTGGACATAGTTCCGAACAAACTCTTCAGCGTTGTCTTCGAGTACTTCATCGATTTCATCGAGGATGTCATCTAGTTCCGCCTTTAGTTTTTCGTTCTTTTCACTTCCTTGAGCGCCACTCTCTTCAGTGACAGTCTCTTCCGTTCGCGGTTGAGGCGTTTTCTTGATCATCTCACGTTCAGCCATTTAATCTTCTCCTAAGAACCTAATTTTGCTATCAGATCAGATGCACTATCGCAACTATCAAGCAACTTATCGACATGAGCCTTCGTGCCTTTGAGTGGATCCATCATTGGGATTCGTCGAAGTGGATCTTCGCCCAAGTCGAAGATCATGGAATCCCAATTTGCAGCAGCCACGTTAGCCCCAAACTTCTCGAGGCACTTTCCTCTAAAGTACGCACGCGTACGCTCAGGCGGCTCATAAACTGCACGGTTCACCTGATCAGTATCGAAGAGCTCTTGTGCCTTCAACTTGTAGAACAATGATTTTTCAAATCTTATGTCGTGATATTGCAGATCGATGGCGGCTAATTTGGGGTCATCAAAGTCGAGGCCGTGCCGATCTGCATATCCATCCACCAATCTTTTTTTCGCTACCCAATCAAGGCGATCGCTCAAGAGGTCGGGAGTGCTTTCGAGAAGGCCTAAGACAACCTCCCACTGCTTTATCAACTCTCGAGCTTCCTCTTCGTCACCCAAGGAATCCAGCGACTCTCTGGCAGCATACTTATTAGCGGCCTCGAGGTATCGATATTGCAATTCAATCGCCGTAATACTTTGACGACTCTCAAGTGGAAGTGACTTGCTAAGCGTTAGGTCGTACGAGACCTTTCTAAGCGCGGCAACAGGATTAGACAGTTTCAGATCGATTCCATCGAGGTACCCGTCCTCTATCATCGCTAACACCAGAGCGGTCGTTCCAACTTTAATCCAAGTCGCAAATTGTGACATATTCGCGTCACCGATGATCACGTGTAGACGACGGTACTTCGAAGCATCCGCGTGCGGTTCATCACGCGTATTTACGATCGGACGCTTTAAAGTTGTCTCGAGGCCAACCTCTTCTTCAAAAAAGTCGGCGCGCTGACTTAGCTGGAAAGGAACCTCTTCCTTCGCCACATAGTTCATCTCCGTGCCAACCTTGCCAGCGCCGGTAAAGATTTGCCGCGTTACAAAAAATGGCGTTATCTGCTCTACAATTTTTGAAAACGGAACAGCCCGATCCATCAGATAATTCTCATGGCACCCGTAAGAGTTTCCCTTTCGATCGGAGTTATTCTTGTAGACCACAATCGATTGGCTTGCCGGAAGCACCTTTTTTGCGCCAGCCATAGACCTGCGCAAAACCTCTTCGCCGGCTAAGTCGTAAAGGACAGCCTCCATCGGCGTATAGCACTCAGGAGAGGAGTACTCGGGATGTGCATGATCAACGTAGTAACGGGCGCCATTTGTCAACACTGTGTTTACAAGGTGAGTTTCAACCTCCGGAGGAAGTTGAAACTCCCTCCGAAACCCCCTTGCATCGACCATAGGAGACTCATCAACGAAGTCCCATCCAACCTTTTTCGCAAGTAGCGCAAGGTAAGAGTTGACAAGCATCGACGAAGAGGTAATCGGATTAGGGTCGACGGCTCCGACCGTTGATATTCCGTACTCTGTTTCGATACCGCATATCTTCTTTACTGCCACTTAATCAACACCATTCTCGAAGCAAACGCACCATTTCGCTAGAGGTACTGTCCAGTACCCACCTTTTCAATTGACCGACCACCTTTAGCTTCCTTACCCTCGGCAACCAAGGTTCGAACGTAGACAATGCGCTCGCCCTTCTTGCCTGAGATCTTGGCCCAATCGTCTGGATTGGTTGTATTAGGAAGATCTTCGTGCTCTTTGTACTCTTTGGCAATCGAGAAAATAAGGTCTTCGGTATTTATACCGCCCCCGTTACCCGCGATTGCACGCTTGATGGCTCTCTTCTTGGCACGTCGAACGATATTTTCTATCATCGCCCCAGACGAAAAGTCTTTGTAGAAGAGAATCTCCTTATCGCCGTTTTGATACGTAACTTCTAGGAACCGATTTTCATCGTCGGTTCTGTACATCTCTCTCACGGTCGTTTCAATCATCGCCCTAACGGCCTTTTCACGATCTCCGCCACCCAATTCATCGATCTCATGTTGATCGATTGGTAGATCACTAGTGAGGTAGCGAGCAAATATCTGCGCCGCTGAACTTTCATTCGGCCTTTCAATCTTGATCTTCACGTCAAGTCGACCAGGCCGTAAAATTGCGGGGTCGATCAAATCTTCACGGTTGG
>JAKAZZ010000011.1 GCA_021826315.1 Actinomycetes bacterium | reverse complement strand
GCTTTAATACACACAGATAATTGACAGAAGTGACCATCGTGCTACCGGGTTCCCGTGGACCAGATCGATAGCTCGATGATCACCCCTACCGGGACGAATGTCGAGGGTTGCTTAGCAGACTCCTAGCCGAAAATCAATACCCTGTTTTAGATAACGCTTTACGCAGTCAACTAGCAACTTATGCCTTCTGTTCAGCCACGGATACCGTTCCATCGTCGATTTGAAGTATCGCCATGACTAACCGTGCGCAACATACTTGATTCGACACCAAAACCCCTATGAAGTTAGCCAAGACCAACCAATGGCGCTTTTGGCGTGTCCGTTAGAAAACCTGGCTTCACGGTCAACCCACATGATCGGCCCTAAATCACATCGCCAAAGGCAAACATACGAAGGGTACTTTGACGCTCCGAGGCACAAATCTTCTAAATCCGATAAACTTGATCGAATTAGTCAACAATTGGAGCTAGAAGCACTTGGACTCAATACGCGCAATCGAACTGCTCACCGCATCTTCTGCGACCGGCCTCCTCTTTGCACTCACTGGAACTGGCGGAAGTTCAATACTAACTCCAATAATGACCCTGCTCCTTGGATTCTCCCCCACCATAGCAATCCCGAGCGATATCGTAGGGTCAATCTCCATGCGCGCCACAACCTCCCTGCTAAACATTCGACTCGGTAGGGTTGCAAAGGGAATTCTCACACCTTTGGTAGTCGGGCAACTATGTGGCCTTGGGATAAGTGCCGCATTTTTAAGTGGCATTCACCTCTCTGACGCCGCACTAAATGTCATTCTCGGCTTTACCCTCTCATTGATCGGAAGTGCCCTAGCCCTCAAAGAGTTCGTAAACAGAACGAGCGAAAAGGAGTATCGGTTCACAGTAACGCATCTCCTACTTTTTATAGGTGGCACAGTATCTGCCCTCACCGTTGCCTTTACTTCGGTAGGTGGAGGAATTGTCACCTATCTCGTAGTCGCAATCGCCTTCCCGAAGTTAGATCCCAAGTCGGTAATTGCAGTCGATGCAACTGCAGGGCTAATCCTATCCATTCTTGCATCGATCGAGACTATCGCAACTGGTCGCGGCGATGTAGTAGTCATGGCTCTGATAGCCGCAGGAGGCCTCATTGGATGTGTCGGTGGCGAAAGGATCAAGGAAAAAATCTCATCCCACATTCTGAAGGAAGCTATTGCTATTACAATCAGTGCGATCGGAATCATCTACCTCGTAAGAAGCGGCGCCCTGATTCCAGCAATAATCCTTGGTGGTGGATACCTGATAGTTCTCACTGTGCAACGAAAGACAATACATAGGAAGCGCTCTGGAAAAGACGCCAGCGATGGCGTCACCATCGTTAGTAAATCCCGCCATTCTGACATCAGATAATGGACATGGTATCTAAGTAGGCATCTAGAGATATCTTCCTGAAGAAATCACATTTATGTAACTTTTAGAGTTGTTACAGAGTCATAAATATGACTATTACGCCAATGGCACTTAGAATCAAAGAGCAAGGTAGACCAGTTGGCTACCATTCGCAACGATCTTTGAGCCTTTTTCGACGAACGTTACCTCTTAAATATGGTGAGCAACCACGCAGCTAACGGCAAACAGGTACCACTTATGCGACCTGACTGTATAGACGTTGCACGGCTTTGGTTGTAGGGTAGCAAATATGCGAAGGCGTTAAAACGGATGTGGGAAATGCATCTAAGCACATATGGGTCAGAGTGCATTAGATGCAAATACCCAGCGACGCGAACTGGAGCACTGTATGAAAAAATTCGAGAGATTACAAGATCGCTTCGAAGAGATCGATGGCTACCTACCGCTCTCAGGAATTCAAGCTATCGTAAGATCAATCGTCGACAGCCATCGCCGACTGAACAAGGTTGCCCCTCACGGGACTTACATTAGTGGTTATCAAGGTTCTCCACTCGGCGGCGTCGACGTTGAAATCGAACGTTCTCGGATTACGAAGAATAACGAAAACCTCGTATTTCACGCGGCCCTAAATGAAGAGCTAGCCGCTACATCGATGGGCGGAAGCCAGTTACTAGATTCAATCTCCGACAACCACAAAGTGCGGGGGGTTACTTCGTTTTGGTACGGCAAAAGTCCGGGCGTAGATCGCGCTGGTGATGCAATCCGCCACGGAAATATTATCGGAACCTCTCCCCACGGCGGTGTGATTGTCCTCGCCGGCGACGATCCCGCTGCTAAATCATCGACCGTACCAGGGTCATCAGATGCCACTTTGGCAGCAATGGGATTACCAGTAGCGTTTCCGGGAAATAGCCAAGACCTCCTTGACATCATGATGCATAACATCAAAATGTCGCAACTAAGTGGTCTATGGGTAGCCAACAAAGTGGTAACAAAGGTGGCGGACTCATCGGGTACCTACCGCCCTCTATCAAACTTTGATCCCGTTATCCCTCAACTCACCTACAAGGGCCTTCCCTTCGTCCACTCCCCTAGCGCACACCTTCTTGGAACAAACTTAATGGACCTAGAGGAGACGATGATGACGATTCGCCTCGATATAGCCAAAGAGTACATCTACCAAAATCGCCTCAACGGCCTCTACCGACTGCCACGGTCATCCGAGCGAATTGGAATAGTGGCTGTTGGAACGGCGTACCACGACGCAATCACCGCCCTCGAATTACTTGGATATCGAGATCACGAGGCGCTACGGCTCATGAAGCTCCTTTACACCAATCCAATCGATCATCGTGTTATTGAACAGTTCGCCCAAGGCCTAGATACGATCATCGTCATTGAGGAGAAGGCGTCATTCGTTGAACGCTCCATTAAAGAGGCACTCTATGGGAACTCAATTCGACCGGAGGTAATCGGAAAGACCGATACCAATGGTAACGTCCTCTTTGCGCCCTTTGGCGCGTTTGAAGCTGACAATATCGCTACCAGCCTACAAAGGGTTCTCCATCCACGGATCGGGGGTGAAGAAGCGCTTCAATACATTGAGAGGCAACGCTCTCGCACCGGTGAGAAGATCGTACTTTTGGAGCAGCGGACACCATTTTTCTGCTCGGGATGTCCGCACAACTCGTCGACTCGCGTTGAAGATGGTTCAGTTGTTGGAGCGGGTATCGGATGTCATACCTTGGTTCTCCTGAACCCAAATTCGCGCGGCAAAGTGGCGGGGGTTACTCAGATGGGTGGCGAAGGAGCGCAATTCTTTTCAGTCTCGCCATTCGTCGAAGATAAACACTTCATTCAAAACATGGGCGATGGGACCTTTCACCACTCTGGCTCACTAGCCATTCGCGCCGCCGTTGCCGCTGGTGCAAATATCACCTACAAGATCCTCTACAACGACGCCGTCGCCATGACCGGTGGCCAAAAGGTAGAAGGGCAACTTACAATCCCAGAGATGGTATCGTGGCTCTACCTTGAAGGTGTAAGTCGAGTTGAGGTCCTAACCGAGGACCTAACGAAGTATCGCAGCCTGAATATCGACGCACGTGCCAACGTATCCGATAGGTCGAATCTACAAGAGGTGCAACAACTTCTCTCCAAAGAAGAGGGCGTCACCGCGATCATCTTCGACCAGACCTGCGCCATCGAAAAGAGACGCCGGCGCAGAAGTGGCGCAATGGAGGCAGCTAAGGAGAGCATCTCAATCAATGAGCGAATCTGCGAAGGTTGCGGGGACTGCGGCGAAAAGTCCAACTGCCTATCTGTCGAACCTGTGATGACACAGCTAGGGCGAAAGACGCGAATCAACCAGGGTTCCTGTTCCCACGACACGACGTGTACCAAGGGAGATTGCCCTTCGTTCCTCGTGACAAAGGGGCAAATACCAACTAAGGCTCGCCAGGTTATCGAGCGACGGGAACTACCCGAACCACGATTTACTAACGTCGCAAAAAGTGGCTACAACATACGCTTGGTTGGAATTGGCGGAACTGGAGTTGTAACTCTGGCCGCAATCCTTGAGGTTGCAACGCTGATGGATGGCAAGTTCTCGAGAGGGATGGATCAGACGGGCCTCTCTCAAAAGGCAGGACCGGTTATCTCAGACATTTCCATAACCTCTGAGCCAATTGATGGAAGCGCACCGCTACCGAACCAGAGCGCCGACCTGCTCTTGGGATTTGATCTCCTTGGTAGCGCAAGTGAAAAAAATATTGCGGTGCTTTCTTCAAGGCGCTCAAAGGCTGTTATCTCAGCTGAGATCGTACCGACAGGACGCGAAGTCACCGAAGTGAGCCATGTTCGCTCGAGCCTCTCGGCAGCCCTTGCGCTCGTTGGAAAACACACCGTAGCAGAAGGCGTGCACGCTATCGACGCCCACAAGATCGCACTGTGGCGATATGGCGATGTCATAGCAGCAAATGTGATCGTTCTCGGTGCTGCGTGGCAACTAGGGCTCATTCCAGTTTCGCTAACGGCACTCGATCGGGCATTTGAACTGAACAAGGCAAACTTAGAGGAAAACCGCGAAGCCTTCTACCTAGGACGCCTAGCGATTCAATCGCCAGATGAGATCTCGAAGCTAATGGCAGGCGAAACTGAGCAATATAGTGCAAGCAGCAAAAATCTGCTTCACGTCGGGTCAAAGTTACCGATGTTGGATCAAAACGATCTAGCCGATGTCGCATTCTACTACGAAGACCTAATCGGCTTTCAATCAGTAAAGGTGGCAAACAACTACCTCGAACAGGTCGTCTCATTTGCAGATACCCCACAGATGGTTCTCTCGTCGTCATTGATCCGAAACTATGCTCGCTACTATCACAAATTGATAGCAGTGAAAGATGAGTACGAGGTAGCAAGGCTTCACCGCCTCTGGAAGATCGAGCATCCCGAGATCAAGGGAGCTTCGATGCTCCTTCATCCGCCAATACTTCGTGCCATGGGGCTAAAGAACAAGATCAAGCTTGGCAAGAGCGCAACTCCTACGATGTGGATTCTCACCAAAATGAAGCCGCTTCGTGGTGGCCCCTTGGACATCTTTGGCAAGACAGAGATGCGAAGGATCGAACGAACCCTTCCATCGAAGTTCGTCGACGCGGTATCACTTGTCACCTCTACCTCTAAGAGCGTCAAGGATCTAGAGGAGATCTTTGATACGGTCGATATGGTGCGAGGGTACGAACAGATACGAATGGTCGGCATCGAGCGCTTCAACGCCCTTCTTGCATCCCTCGAAGAGAAGCTTGGTAGTGGCAGAGGAACTTCGCAGTTGAGCTCGAGGTAGCTCCATTACCAAACTATTCGGATATTAATTTTCGTAATTTACTACCCATAGGCGACAACAACCAGCCCGTAGTCGCCTATGGGCGAACTTTCGCCGCAATTCATGAGCTTTACTCTGGACGCACAACAAAGATAGTTATTGAATAGTTAAAACTTCATCAAAGTATGGGGCGAGGCCAACGTCGTGCGAGATTACTACCACTATCGCCAAACGTTCTTGAAGACTCGTAATCTCAGCGATTACTTGAACTGCCATATCCTCGTCGACCCCAGCTGTAGGTTCATCAAAGATGATCATCTCTAGCCCAGACAGTATTGATCGCGCTATCGCTAGTCGTCGAGCCTCCCCACCCGACAGGCGCCTCCCGAATTGACCGATCATAGAACTTAATCCTTCGCCGTCTAGGAGGTAGGACAAACCGACATGACCGAGAATTTCAATCATTTCGTTGTCGTTAGCTTTGCTATTTGCGATAGCTAGATTTGACCTAATCGAGGTATTAAAGACGTCAACCTCTTCACCCTGGAAGCCGACCATACGATCGAAATCATATAGCTCAGTGCCTTCACTGGCAAACAGGCGAACCGAGCCCGAGGTTGGCCTTACAAATCCACAAACAAGGTACGCCAAAGTAGATTTACCGGTCCCTGACTCTCCAAGGACAAGGTAGCTTTTTCCTCGCTCAAAGGTGATATCAAAGGGTCCCACCTCTTTGCCTTGTTCGTAGCAGTAGGTAGCACCATTTACCTCAACGACTTCAAGCCTCTTTGCGCCATTGGCCCCGTCGGAATGGTCCTTGTCGATAGGTGTTTCAGCGCTTTGATGAGCTAATCCCCTTCGCATCAATTCGTCTACCTCGACCACCTCGCGTCGTAGCCTCGATGCAGTAGCTCCAAAGACCATCAAAGATGCAGCAACTTCAAATGAACCAGAGGCGATCATCGCCGAAACGCCAAATGAGGTAGCTGCTAGAGAATGAGCCTGAACTCTCAAAGAAGATGACCACGTGGCAACTACGAAGGAGAGTTGAGTGGCAGTTGTAACAGCAAGGGAAGCGACGAAACTACGTCGCTCGAAAGTCGCCTCGACCCTCGAGTGCTCATCGATCTTTCGATAAATTCGAGGACTCGCATCATCGACTACTCCTGATATGTACAGTGCCTCCGAATCACGAGCCAACTCTGATATCGATGCTTCAAAGCTCACGAGCGATTCGCTATGTCGATTGGCAGCCTTCGACATCGTACCTCTCGAAGAGAAATAGGAGTATGCAGTCATGGCACCGAGCAGTACACATACGAGAATCGAAGTTATTGGATCGAAGAACACTCCTAGGGTAAAGACAAAGAGCGCGACGATTCCCATCTGAATCATTGGCAAATAGAGTCGCAGAAAGAGCGACGTTGCACTATCGACTCCTCGAGTCGCCCCGCCTACGATCATCTGCCGATTGACATTACTTACCGAGGTTGGAAAGAGGCCACGCGCGGCGGAAAAGATTGCTAATCGTAGAGGTCTAGTAGAGGAGAGAACTAAGCGATGAGAAGATACTCGCTCTAGGTATCTAGCGGCACTTCGTCCGATCGCAAAGTACTGTGTAGCAGCAATAAAGACTCCGAGAGTTAAGATTTGGGGGCGATAACTCGACCTTGAGATCAGGACTATCGAGACCGCTAGGAGGGAGATCGATGAGGTATATAGCAGCGTAGAGGCCACGAGATAGAGTGCGATAATCCGCTTCTCACTTAGTACTCCACGCGCCAGTACCCTTTCGACGCCGGTTTTCAAAGCCCACCTCTTTTGTCGTCGAAGAAGCGCGCCTCCACTCCGTTATCCTCTCGGGGGAAAGGAGAATCACCGATCTCGCCATCGAATCGCGCGCCATCAATGCGAAGAACCTGATCTCCGTCTCGAATAAGAGATTCATCGTGCGTGACGATAATCAGGATCTTCTCTTTAGCAAAGGTGCGCAAGCCTTCCATGACCGTTGCGGCAAGGTTAGGATCTAGATTTGCGGTTGGCTCATCCAAAACCAGAATCGGTCCACCATTGAGAAGTGTTCGAGCCAATACTACGCGCCTCAACTGACCAGCAGAAATTGCCATTCCTAAGTCATCGATAGGTGCATGAAGGTCAAATTGAGGCTCACCGCTACCGTCGGTCAAAGCAGTAACAAAGAGCACACTTCGAATAAGTTCGTCGTCAAAGGAGATTTCAGAGCTCGTAATCCGGTAGTTGCTCAGAAGCACATTGTCCATCACGCTCCCTTTTAGGCGCGTACTTTTCTGCGGAAGGTACGAGAATATTGATGCAAAGGTGCGACTATCTAAAGATGAGATCGATCTTCCATCTACTAGCACCCGTCCACTCTTGACATTGTCCAATCCAACAATGGATCGGACCAATGAGCTCTTACCGATACCACTACTTCCAACGATAAATTGCACATCGCCGCGACTAAGTGAAAACGAGACTGGTGCCAAATAGCGCTGGTAGAAAGTTACGACACTATCAGCTTCGATCGCCTGAGCAGCAGAGGTAGACGTTGGGGTACTTCCTTCGCTAGAGTCCAGAATAGGTAAATCATCAAGGGCCACAGCTGCATCAACGTTGGTATGGAAGAGGGCTGAGGCACTTCGAATAGCCATATAAGGGCGAGGAGCAAGCAGCAAGACGGTGATAGCGACCGCTACGTCTAAGTCGCCGTGTGTTAGTCGAACACCGATAACCACCGCCACCAAAGCGATCGCAACAGTCGAGATTATCTCCAGCACCGCCCCCGAGATAAATGCTAAGTAGAGGGTTGACATGGTATCTTGAAGAAGTCGACGCGAAGCACCGTCGATCATTTCTTCGGCCCGATCCTCTGCGCGAAGACCCTTGAAGGTCATCATCGCCCCAACGAACTCGCTAAATTGTTGCGATAACCGCAACATTGAATTCCACTTGATCTGACTACGACGCTCAGCAACTCGACCAAAGATCACCATTAATGGTGGAATTGAGATGAACGTCGCAACTTCAATCAACAACGATGTAAGATCGCGAAGTGCAATGTAGACAAATAGCACCCCGGGAACGACGACTGCCGAGACCATCGCGGGCAGGTAGTCAGATACGTATAGCCCAATTTGGTCGCTTCCAATCGTCGATAAGGTGACGAGCTTTGACCTTCGAACCATCTCAGAATCAACGGTTGCGCCACCCCCTTCGATTGCGTCAAAGGATCCACCCCGAGATGGGTTAACTATAGAGAGTGCAGCAACGATTGATCGACGAAGATTGCCCTTAACCTTGCGAGCCTCTACCCTAGCTACAAGTGAGGCAAGAGCCATAGAAAGAGCGAGCGAAAGCGACGAGAGAGCGATAATTAAAACTCGTCCAGATATCGACGAAAGGGAGAGTTTGTCTAAAAAAACCTTTGCAATCTCGCCAAATTCATAGGCAATTACCACTTCAGATGCAACACCAATGGTAGCCAAAAGTCCAAGTAAGGCCACCGATGCAATGAGTGTCCGCGAGTACTTCAATACCCTCACATCAAACGGCGGCCTCAATTTGCCCGAATCAGTCTCCTGCGATCCATCGAAGATATGAGCATCCAAGCTAGTAATTTGACGGCCCTCTCAAAAATATCGGTACGGTCATTTACGCGAAGTCTATGCGATTTTGCAAAGATACAAAGTGACGACCACATCTCCCCGTCTCGGCGAGCGTGACCGTCACTTTATTCTCTTGCGAGAAATCTGAAATTACTTAATTTCCTGCTGAGGCTGCAACGACTCGGGGGGCGTCAGTCGAATTCTCGCCCTAAAGATTCGATAACTCCAGCCTTGATAGAGCAGAACCAGTGGCGTAAAGATAGCTGCGACTATTGTCATGACCACCAACGTGTAGTGGGCAGATGCCGTTCCAGTAATCGTAAGCGAATACGCATTGGAGGTTGACGATACCAAAACCCGAGGGTAAAGATCCAAAAACATGTTCACAGTAATTGCGATAATCGTCGCACCTGTTGTAGCAAATGCCCATCCATAGTGGCGATCGGTGATCAAGATCTGAGCCGCTATCACTAGAGCCACAATCAGAATCGGCATAATTCCAGGTACGATATTGGATCCTCCGCCATGGTTAGCAGTTACGTAAGTCCAAACTATAAATGCAACGACAAGGACAGTCACCACCGGTGAAAAGCAGCGTGCTAAGTAACTTGCTCTCTCGCGCAATTCTCCATCTAGCTTCATTTCGAGGAAGAGTGCTCCATGGATCAAAAAGATAGCTGCCATAGTAAGGCCCACAAAGACCGAGTACGGAGATAGTAGCGAGAAGAAGTTACCAGTAAAGTTGCCTTGGCTATCGATTGGGATACCGTGGATAAAGTCACCAAATGCAACCCCCCAAAGTACCGCTGGAAGAAGCGAACCTATAAAGATCGCCATATCCCAACGCTTCCTCCAAGTCGGATTTACCAACTTTGAACGATATTCAAAGGCGACACCTCGAAATATCAGAGCAACAAGGATCAAAAATAACGCTAGGTAGAAGCTAGAAAAAACTGTGGCATACCACCTTGGAAATGCAGCGAACGTTGCTCCTCCAGCTACGAGGAGCCATACTTCATTGCCATCCCACGTAGGTCCAATGGTATTTATTACGGCCCTGCGTTCGATGTCATTCCGTCCTATCCATCGAAGCAACATCCCAACTCCAAAGTCGAAACCTTCAAGGAAAAAGTACCCCGACCAAAGGACTACTACGAGTGAAAACCATACGAATTGAAGGGGTGATATCTTCATCTTCTCAAATACTCCTTCTAGTAGATCAAATCGCTATGGGCCGTCGGCGAATCCTCAGGCTCCTTCTCGCCGTGCGAACCGAGTGAATCAGGGTCAGCGCTTCCGAACTTGAACATCAAGATCCCATCAACCACGGCAAGGATTGAATAGACTGCGGTAAATCCGACCAAAGTTATACCGACGGATAGAGCTGACAGATGGCTGTTAGCATTTGAGGTCTTCAATAGTCCGTATACGATCCACGGCTGACGGCCAACTTCGGTAAATATCCAACCGGTCAAATTCGCGATGATAGGCGCAGCAATCAAATAAGGAGAGATCCTGAGATACCACCTCTTGCGATCCAACGAACCCTGCCTCATGAAGTAAAGTCCAACGAGACCCCAAAGGAGTATTACGCCACCTAGACCTACCATGATTCTAAAGGTCCAGTATTCAACCCAAATTGGAGGGACATAGCTTCCAGCACCATACTTGGCAACTTCAGCTGCTTGAACCTGGTTGATACCCTGAACAGTTCCGTTCCACGAGTTATCAGAGAGAACCGATAGCAGGTGTGGAAGTCGAATTTGAAAGATTGGATCTCCCGACAGATTACCGATTGTCAACAGAGAGAACGATGCACCTGACGAAGTGTTGTAGAGGGCCTCGGCGGCTGCCATCTTCATCGGCTGCTGCTTCTCCATTATCTGGCCTTGAATGTGGCCGACAAAGGCGTTGAAGAGCATTGAAACAAATAGGACGACGATGCCGATGCGTGCCGCGCCAACAAACATCTCCTTTTTGCGATAGCGCAGGATCTGATACGCCGCCACCCCCAAAACCAATCCAGCACCAGTACTAAAGGCTGCCAAAACGGTGTGGAAGAAGGTAGTAATGAGCGTTGAATTAGTGAGTAGAGCCAAGAAATTTGTCATTACCGCCTGGTGCGTCTTCGGGTCGATAGCGTACCCCACAGGGTGTTGCATAAAAGAGTTCGCTGCCAGGATAAACAGCGCGCTTAATATCGTACCTACGCTTACCATCCAGGCACTAAAGAGGTGAACCCTAACAGAGACCTTATGCTTACCGAAGAGCCAAGTGCCGAGGAAGGTCGATTCGAGGAAGAAGGCAAGCAATCCTTCAATTGCAAGTGGTGCACCAAAGATGTTTCCCACAAAGATCGAATAGCTCGACCAATTCATTCCAAATTGAAACTCTTGCACGATTCCGGTAACTAAACCGATCGCAAAGTTAACTGCGAAGAGGCGACCGAAAAACTTGACCATTTCACCGTAGACGGGCTTCTTAGTCTTGTACTCCAACGTCTGCATAATCGCCAGAACAAAAGCAAGACCAATAGTCAACGGCACAAAGATGAAGTGATAAACGGTCGTAATCCCAAATTGCCAACGCGAAAGGTCCAATGCGCTCACGTTTTTCCACCACCATTTACGTATCCCAAGAGAGAAGTTGTCTCGCTTCCCTACAAGTCATTTTTCATCACATACACAGCCCCTCCATAGGGCCTTTCGAACCTACAGAGATGACATTAGGCCATTTGTCATGACAATTAGACAATTGTCGATACGGACCAAGAGAATCGACCTCCTAATCGGTAGACGGAGATAAAGGCGATGCAAAACATAGTCGATCGAGTCTTCTGCAATCGGACTAGTCGCCAACCTGTCACAACTAGATAGAAGTGCGACTAGCTTTATAGAGCGCGGTTTAAAGTCCGCTGTAAATTGCGCCTGTAGCTTAACGGATAGAGCATCTGACTTCGGATCAGACGGTTGGGGGTTCGAATCCCTCCGGGCGCGCGAAACTTACCCTAATCAGACACCTAAATGGATTCTGACCCCTCTTTCTCACCGATGGGTGTCACAGATATGTCACACTTTAAACATGGCACGGGGAAGTAGTACAGAAATATGACCTCATAAGCGGCGCGTGCGCCCAGATGCTGGGCAGACCCCGGGTAGCGGGCGCCGAGCGGCGGAGAAAGCCCTAGCTGATCTCATAAGAGCCGAGGAGAAAATAAAAAAAGCAGCGCGCGGATACACTCCGAGATTTCATCAAAGGTTGGCTAGAGTGGAAAGAGCTGTCAATCTCGCCTAAGACACTTTCGGTTTACGAGTCGTCGCTCAAAAGAATTCCCGAAACTATGTGGGCTCTTCCGTTTCTAACGGGGTGACCTTTCAACATTTCCTTTAGGAATGACCTATTCTTGACCGCTGGCGGCGTCTCTTCTCCTGACACTTGCCAATAGTTGCGTCCAATTTAGGTACATTGAGGAATCCAAAGTCGTCCTCGGGAACGGTAAAGCTGTGGCCTCTAGCAATTGGAGGTTCCACTTGTCTTGGCCATTAACGTCTTCTTCTAGTCCGCCTGTTTATTCCACGCTATGGAGTCAAGTACTCGCAAATTGGGCTTTCCACCATAGAGAAGAGCTCTCATGCGGTAGTTGTCGAAGTTGTAAAAACAAAGGCGACACGCTTTATTCTCTTGATCAAGTTATTGAGTCCTTCGGTTGGACCATTTGTCATTCGTTCTTCAGATACGCCATGATCTTTTCAAACCAGTACGTAATTGTCCTACCAAGCCTTCGAATCTCACTTGGCATAGATTTAAGAGATAGACGATCAACAATCTCGGTGAATGTCACGATAGTTGACGCATTTACTTTCTTTCAGACCAGACGGTTGGGGGTTCGACGCCCTACGTGCGCTCTAAAGGTCCAGCCATAATTATGAGGAATTGATCCGCATTTCCCCTGGATGAACTGCCAATCTGGATTGCATAACGAATCTTATGGCGTATCCCGGAAATCAAGAAACGGTTGCTCAATTGCTCTCGATATAATTTGGTTTTTATTGTTGAATGTTTGCTTGGAGCGACTGAGTATTATTCTTTACAAGTATGGAGAAAGTAAAGAATCAGGGTCGGAGCACGAAGATTAGTGCGAAGCACCAAGTAACCATTCCGATTGATGCGATGCGCATTGCCGGTCTGGAAGCCGGTGAGCGAGTGATGGCGCGGGCTGAGGGCCCAGGACGGGTGGTACTCGAACGCCAAGACGACGTTCTGGAGCGGTTCTCTGGATCTTTGACTGGAGTATTCGATCAGAGAATTCTTGATCAACTGCGCAATGAATGGGACTGACTCTAGTCGACACTGGAATTCTAATTGCATTTCTTGATGAGGAGGATGCGCATCATCGTGGGGCAAAGCGAGAACTTCTAAGTGCACGACAACGTGACGACCGAATTGCCCTGCCAGCCTCAGCGTTTGCTGAGTCGCTCGTGTTTCCTGCGCGTAGGGGTGAATCCTCAGTCGCGGCCATATGTGAATTTATTGAACGGTTACCATTATTGATTGTCGAACTTGATTCAGAAATTGCCGTTGAGGCAGCGAAACTTCGGGCTCGTCATGGCCAAAAACTCAAGCTTCCCGATGCCCTAGTCGTGGCGACCGCTATTCAAAGAGGGGCTGATGTACTCGTTACCACTGACCGAGACTGGCCCACAAAGAGCAAATTGGGTTATCGGGGAAACCTCATCATACTTTGAACCTTCTCGTATTACGTTGCTATTGACCGTGTGTCACGCCATGAGAGCCAAATGCGGTTGGCGACAAATCACTCCTTCATAACCATAGTGAATTTACAAATAAACCTACTATGGCGTTGCGCTCTATTGCATTTCGCGATATTCATTGCTAGTCCCATACAAAGGAGAAAGGGGGAATTTAGAGATCGAAAACACTAGCTGTTCCGTCATTTGCATATCCTAAGGCACGCGTCATCGTCGTTACCATGACCGTAGACCTAACAGAAATTCCCCCGCAAGCTGCAAACGCCTAACGGACCTTACTCTTGCAATCTTCAGATCGTTGACGGATTCAGCTACTAGAGCTACCTTCTCTAACGTGATCGGTAAAACAATCGAACTTCAACTTCTGCTTAGATCAATCTCGGCTAGCTCCAAAGTAGTCTTTGGAGCTAGCCTAAATCGGTTGGTCTTGGCAGGCAGTACCTCGCTTGCACTTCCACCATCCGTAGCTTCTCTACGCCCCGTGACTATTGAGAGCAATGGCGTTCAGCCGTTCAACGAGGTATATCGAAGTTGAGGAGATTAATGCATTTGCAGTGAAAACGATACCAATAAATCCGATCTGGTAGTTGGTAGGGATGGACCATCAATACTCCGGCAATCGGGCCGTAATACTATTGAAAATGAGGAGGCGAAGTTGTTGACACAACCTACGGCCAGATTCTATTGTTTTAATGGGAGGATCCAATCTTGGAAAATAGCTGGATAACAAACTTTTGCAACATCGATGACCAAAAAAGATACAGCAAAAATGCAGCTGGAACCTATCCTTCATCAAGCGGCTACGTTTTGGGTACGAATGGAATTTACTCCTCGTCGGGTGCAAGGTTGCTGATGGGAGTAACCTAAGTGCATTATGAAGATCAAGCACCGCCCCCTTGGCGCCTAGCTGCTGATAGGCCCTGGTATCCTCACTTGGCACTTTTCATTCGGGATGCATGCCGACTTGAGCCGCCACAGTGGGAGCTATATCCCCCCAACCTTGAGAGCGAGCTCCCAGATCTCAGGGGCCTCCTTGATGAATCGATGCGTTCCACTGCAAATCGACAGTGGAGTTCCTGGTGGGGAAAGATCATCGACTTTTCAGCCCGTCTAGGCTTGGTTCTTGAACCTCAAGAGAGTGCGGCGATCGTTCAGGCTATGGCTCAGGCAACAGACCAGTTCCTAGCCAGAGTTACCTCAAGTGCAACGGAGGCATCAAGCGAGGCCGCAGAAAGCATGCGCCTCATCACCATGGAAGCGAAGATATGGTTTCACCGTATAAGTGGTGACGTGTCGGATCGTCCAGAGAATCGGAGTAGTCACCCTATCGTCGTGGACTGGAACCTCGTTTCATCCATTGCCTCTGACGTGCTTCAACGACTGAATCCGCTATCTCAAACCATCACGGTAGGAATTATCCAACTTGATGTCGTGGGCTCATGGGCTGAGGTCCACGACGCAGGCGTTCTACTTGGCTCTAAGGATTTTTTCCAGAATGAAGATAAGGTGCGACCGATCCTTACGGAGGCCTTTCTTCGCGCTGCAACTTCTCCGATTTTTCACGCTCCTACGTCGCTCAACATTCCAAATACGAAAGCGGTAAAGCCTAAGTCGCAACTTGGTTCGCCTCTTGCGATCGGTCCGGTGGGGACGGCGACCTTAGTCTTAAAAGAGGTCCTGAAGTTCGAAGATGGATTCGAGCTCCATCTTCGACTTGAAGGTGACGCGCTGCCCAGTGAAATGAACGAGATAATTGATGATTCCAGATCGCGGCTCGCACCGAATCAAGAAGGTCGGATCGACATCTTTGATGGCCTTCAATTAGAAGCACAGTTCCATGATGGAGGCAATGAACGTACCTCGGGCACTATCGAAACCCCCAGGTTCAACGATGGACGGGGGGATCTGATCTCAAACCGCTTCTTTAGGCCACCGAACGACCCCCGAGATATATGGCTCTGGATCTCTCCACTACCTCCGTTAGGAGAGGTTCGACTAAACGCGGTTTGGCCAAACTATGGGATCACAAACGCATCAGTCAGCTTCAACGTTCGGTAAAAGTAATAGCCTCGAAAGCTTAGGAGCACCTACGCTTGCAACTCAAAGAGAGAAGACGCTTCACTACCGCCATAAGAACCGATAACTGACCTACATGCGGCTTCGGAGCGTCGTTGCAATACGAGCTACCATTAGTTCGAAGGCGAATCGATCTTGCACCCCACCGCGTCCCTTCATGGAAGATTCTGCTTCAGTTACATAGCGCAACATCAATCGTGCATCTGACTGCCTTAGACCGCGCGCTACTTCGTAGAGTTTCTTAGCAGGAAAGCCGTCCCTGCGCTTTAATCCAGCCGCCTCTAGAGCGTTATTAAGATCATCCTGACTCCGAATACGTCCCGCGACAGCTACGTACTCAAGGACCCTTCGCGAGATAAGCGAGAGCAACGCGAGGGGATGAACCCCTTGGATATCGACAAATTGACCCATCTTCTTCACAACGTCGGACGGGCTGAGCGATCGATCCTCGAGCGCATTGGTTGCTTCAAAGATTGGGCGCGATCCCGTTGAATTCACATAGGGCTCAACGTCGTCGACCTCAAGGCGCTTTCGCGTTCCATAGGTTGACTCCAGTACCTCGATCAACGACCTAATTCGAGAAACGTCTTCACCGAAGTGCGCAACTAAAAAGCGCGCAACGTCGGGCGCGTAGTTGAGAGACGAAGCCTTCAGTTCATCGGAAACGAAAGAGGTTCGGGCCTTGCCGTCTCCGATGGTCGTGTCGACCACTTCGCCCACGCTGCTAGCCGCCTTCGATAATTTTTGACCTATCGTTCCGGTCGCCGAGGTGAGAAGGAGGTAATTACCAAATACTGAATTACCTTTAGTGTTTTCGACGTAGGTTGCGAGTTGACCCTGGAGGTCGCTCGCCATCTCAGCTACATTGCGAAC
The DNA here is from genome assembly GCA_021826315.1 of Actinomycetes bacterium. Lineage (GTDB taxonomy): Bacteria > Actinomycetota > Acidimicrobiia > Acidimicrobiales > Acidimicrobiaceae > Acidithrix. The sequence continues at coordinate 42,007 of JAKAZZ010000011.1, read as the reverse complement.
TATGACGATTGCTCCGTCTGAGAAGATATAGTTTTGATCCAACGACATAATTATGTCGTTGATATCGCCGTTAGAGCCGTCATAGAACACTTCATCAAGATTCTCTCTTTTCTTGAGATCGCTCCTAATTTCGGCTTCGGCGTCCTGAATCAAGCGAGCGTCGCGTCCCTTGATCAAATAAATTCGCTTACCACTCATCCCAATTCGCTCTCAAGATAAATTCAGGCCAACAACTAAACGCTAAGAACCACATCGGTTCACCGCTCTATCCATAAATGACAGTATCAAAACGTCAATAGATCGAGTGGCAGCGGCCGCGCTCACCCTTGACTACCAAACTCCACCATTTCGCCGTCACCGTTGCTATGACGATGTCGCCAATGTTACCTCTGCAAACAAGATGTGATATTCGTTCGTTAATACAAAAGCTTCAAGTTAGGAGTTTACTAAAGCCGCTTCGGCGATCCTCTCGATCGCATGCAACGCACGCCTAGTTCCCTTGACGTCGTGCACCCTAAAGAGTCTTGCGCCATTGGTATAGCCATAGAGGGTTGCCATTAAAGTTGCTTCTCTTCTCTGATCAACTGAAAGGCCAAAGAAGTCCCCGAGAAATCCCTTATTTGAGGCGGAAAGATATAACGGTCGACCAGCAAATTTAGCCACCGTAGCGCTGTTTCTGAGAAGGTCTAGAGATTGCGCTGGCGTCTTGCCAAGATCTAATCCACAATCAACTACTACTCGAAGAGGATCGACTGAGGCACTAACGGCCATCTCTAGCCGCTCTCGCAAGAACGATGAGACATCACCGATTAGATCGGAGTATGTGGGATTCGGATCAGCGACCCTCGGAGCGAGGCGAATGTGGGTCGCCACGAGAGAGAGTTCGAATCGACTAGCTACCTCGAGATACCGCGGATCGGCAAAACCGGATATGTCATTTCCCATCACCGCACCCACTTGAGCCGTCGCCTCGAGGACCTCGGGACTCCACGTATCAACAGAGATGGCTATGTCAAAGCGCTCTTTCAAGGCAGCAACAGCAGGTACTACCCTCTCAAGCTCTTCATCGAGCGATATCTGTCTACCTGGACCGGCCTTTACTCCTCCGACGTCAAGGATATGAGCTCCATCAGCGACAAGCCCATCGGCCTTCATGAGGAATTGGTCGAAGGCAAAGTAGGAACCCTTGTCGAAGAATGAATCATCAGTTCTATTTAATATCCCAACGATCAGACTCTTTCGGCTGAGATCAAAATCCTCCTTGCCGAGCTTGAAACTAAAGTTCGACACAGAAATATCGCTACTCAAAAAAGTCGAGAAGCGAGCGATCTCCGATACTTATTCGCAAGATCACGATCCACAAGAACCTCTAGAAGATCCCTAAACTTTTGCCTAGCATCTTCATCATCCCGCACTGAATCTAAAAGTTGATCGAGTTCCGCAACGATATTGTCATCACCGAGAAGCGATTCATCTCCTAGGCGAGCCTTCGCCTTTAGTCGAATCGTCTCTTCGCTATCTGGGATTCGAGCCAATAGATCGAGAGCTTCAGTGGTGTCGCCACGGTCGATTAAGATTTCAGCCAACGAACAGATCGCACCCTCGTGGCCTGGGTCGATGTCAAGAGCGTCCCTAAGTGACTGCTCGTCACCAAGTTCAAAGAGAATATCAGCGGCAGACTTAACCACTACAGCGAGCTTTTCAATAAATGCTCTTACCGCGCTCTCCGGTTGCGCTCCCACGAAACCGTCAACTACCTTGCCATCCTGTACGGCATAGACAGATGGAATCGATTGCACTTGGAAGGCATTCGCTATCGAGGGATTGGCATCTACGTCAACTTTGGCAAGAACGACGCGCCCTTCGTACTCATCGACTACGCGTTCGATGATCGGCCCCAAGGTACGGCAAGGAGCACACCAACTAGCCCAAAGGTCAACAATTACTGGGACCTCTTGAGACTTATCTAAAACTTCACTTTGAAACGTTGAATCAGTTACATCAATTGCTGGCACATTGTATAACTCTAGTCCAAATTGTTAACTTCACCCATTAAGAGAGCTTGGACCATAGATCGAAAATAACCCAAATCAACGCACGTCTCGGTATACAATCTTTCGGATGGAAGGCATTAACGAACCACACGTATCGAACTGGATCAGTCAAAACGTAGCGAACTTCAACGCACCCTATGACTATCAATTGATCGCCGGAGGTCGTTCAAACCTTACCTTCCAAGTAACTGATTCAAATGGCAGGACGGTCATCCTCAGACGTCCCCCGATAAGTCACGTTCTTCCCACCGCCCACGATATGACACGTGAACATAGGATTCTCTCCGGCCTAGACAAAGTTGTCTTTCCGTCGCCAAAGCCCTTGGCACTCTGTATCGACAACGAGGTAAACGATTACCCCTTCTACGTCATGGAAAAGGTCGCTGGCCATATCCTAAAAGACGAAAAGTACGTCGACGCAACATTTCCAGAGATTGAAGACCGTCGAAAGATGTCCGAGAATCTCGTATCGACTCTCGTAAAGCTTCACAGCTTCAATCCCGACGATATAGGCCTCGGTGACTTGGGACGTAAAGACGGATACATCGATAGGCAGCTAAAGCGATGGTTCAATCAATATCAAGCAAGCGGTTCCGAGATCAACCACCGAGTACCCCTCGTTGAGGAGATGCACCAACGCTTGGTAGGCGCAGTACCAGAGCAGATAAAAAGTGCGATCGTCCATGGAGACTATCGCCTTGACAACACCCTCATCTCTAACGCAGGAGAGGTAGCTGCGGTACTTGATTGGGAGATCTGCACCTTGGGTGACCCATTGGCTGATATTGGACTTCTACTTGTTTATTGGACAGAAAAAACTGATCAGCACCCTCCACTTGCATCGGTAACCCAGATGGACGGATTCGCTACCCGTAGCGAGATCGCAGAGATGTATGCGTCGAAGACTGGGGTTGACCTTTCACTAATCAATTACTACGTAAGCTTTGGATATTGGAAGCTGGCCTGCATTCTCGAGGGAGTCTACTCCCGTTACGTCCAAGGGGCTAGGGGCGGCGATCGAAGTGAAGTTGGAGACTATGCCAAGCAAGTGCAGCTCCTAGCCGAGGCTTCCTTAGAATCTTTCGAACGCTTTTAAGAGACGTTACAGCAAATCGTGTATCGCAAAAAATTAAGTAGCCCGTAGGGACTTAAAAACACACATAGCACTTGGAATGCGACAAAGTCACCGGCATAGGCACCGATCTTGAACCAATGCAATCACGACTATTTCGAACGCATCGAAACCATTTTTACCACCTAGCCGAGACGCTCCAAAAGAGCTTCGACGGCTAGGCGATATCCGATTGATCCAAGGCCAACTATCTTGCCGAGAGCGACATCAGAGATGACGGACTTGTGACGAAACTCTTCTCGGGCATAGACATTCGAGAGGTGAACCTCAACAAAAGGAGTCTCAATCGCAATAAGGGCATCGCGCATCGCTATTGAGTAGTGTGTCAGAGCCCCCGGATTGATCACTATCGCATCAACTATCCCCTTAGCACCCTGGATGGCATCGACTATCGCCCCTTCGTGGTTGCTCTGAAAGAATGAGACCTCCACAGAGTGCACTTTCGACCATTCCCGCAACTCCTCAGCTATGTCATCGAGCGTCTTTGCTCCGTAGATAGAAGGCTCTCGAGTGCCGAGGAGATTCAAGTTAGGTCCGTTGATGATGAGGAATGACCGCACAGTAGCCACCTCTTTATGGTATCAAGTTGAGAAGCTTGGGCAACTTTGCAACTACTCGAGAAGGTTCACCATTTGGTAGATGAACTTTTACCTTCTCTGAAGAAAGTGCGATCTCAAGGGCAGTTACCTCATCGATATCGCCGTAAACTTCAATACGATCGCGAACCTTGCCGCCGATCTGAACAATCATTATCTCTTTTACAGAAGAGAGTAACTCCTCGTCGACCGATGGCCATTGTTGTCGGTGAAGAATCTCGTCGTTGTGACGGATGGACCACATCTCAGCACAAACGTGCGGAGTCATCGGGGCAAGTAGCTTGATCGCACCATCGATCGCATCTTGAACAGAGCCTGCATCAGCATTTGCTGCAATCGCCTTGTATATAGCGTTTACAAGGGACATTGTCGCAGCTACAACGGTGTTATACGACCACCTCTCGTAGTCGTAGGTAGCCTTTTTGATGGTCTTGTTGAGTTCGATTCGAAGCGCCTTACCGGCTTCAATGTCAACTTCCGATGGCACGTATGGCTCCGTGGCAACTCGGTAGAGGCGGTTGATAAATCTGGCACTTCCTTCAATCATCTCATCGGCTTGATCGGTCCAGTTGAACGAATCACCTGGGGGACCTACGAAAAGATGAAAGAGGCGTAGCGCATCTGCGCCCACTGTATTGAAGTACTTCTCTGGCGCTATGAGGTTGCCCTTAGATTTAGACATCTTTGAGCCATTCATAAGGATCATTCCTTGAGTGAAGAGGCGCGAAAATGGCTCACGAAGCTCATCTGGAACCATCTTCAAGTCAGAGAGAGCCTTAGTAAAGAAGCGGGCATATAGCAAGTGCAAGATCGCGTGTTCGATACCACCGATATATTGATCTACCGGCATCCACTCGCGAAGTGCTTCGATTGAAAAAGGCCTCTCTTCGTTGAATGCATCTGCAAAACGCAAAAAGTACCAAGAGGAGTCGACGAAGGTGTCCATCGTATCGGTCTCTCGTCGTGCATAGCCACCGCACTTCGGACACGTTGCATCCTTGAAAGTAGCGTGGCGTGCCAGAGGTGACTCTCCTGTTGGCAAGAATTCAACGTCATCTGGGGCAAGGATTGGAAGGTTATCCTCGGCTTCAGCCTGGGCACCGCAGTTATCACAGTAGACAATTGGGATCGGGCAACCCCAGTAGCGTTGTCGCGATATGAGCCAATCTCGAAGACGGTACTGAACCGAGGACTCACCAATTCCCCTACTCGTTAGAAACTCGATCGCCTTGGCCTTGGCGCTTTCAATAGAGAGGCCATTTAGAAACTCCGAGTTGATCTTCTCGCCTGTTCCCGTGTAAGCCTCTCCGTCAAAGTCTTCGGGAGGTTGCACCGTACGAATTATCGGAAGAGAAAAGGACTTAGCAAAGTCGTAGTCGCGTTGATCTTCACCAGGTACCGCCATGATCGCACCTGTTCCATAAGTCATCAAGACGTAATCAGCGCTATAGAGGGGAACTTTGTTGCCAGTAAATGGATTGAGCACATAGAGGCCAGTAAACACGCCACGCTTTGGACGATCGCTCGCTGTCGAGACCCGATCGACATCGTTGAGGGTCTTTACCTCTTCTACAAATGTCGCGACATTAGCGACATTTGATGCATCAAAGACGAAGTTATCGCCACCGTTTTCAGCAACGAAAGCCGCGTCTGTGAACTTTCCCTCGAGAATCATTGAGACTATCGGATGTTCGGGAGCAACAACGGCATATGTCATACCGAATGCAGTGTCGGGGCGGGTCGTATATACATCGACTCCGACACCATCAAGTCCATCTACCGAAAGGGTGAATTTAGCTCCAACAGATCGACCGATCCAATTTCGTTGCATTACCTTGACCGGTTCCGGCCAATCAAGCGCGTCAATCGAGTCGAGGAGCTCATCTGCGTATTGCGTGATCCTAAAGAACCATTGGGAAAGATTCTTCTTCTCTACGATATCGCCACTGCGGTCACACGTTCCATCCGCGTGTACCTGCTCGTTTGCAAGAACCGTCTGGCAGCCGGGGCACCAATTGACCGGTGCCTCGGCCTTGTAAGCCAACCCGGCCTCGAAGAATCTCTTGAAGATAACTTGCGACCACTTGACCATATTGGGAGAGTGGCTCTTAGATTCACGGCGCCAGTCGTATACCGAACCGAGACGCCTAAGCGATGCCCTTAATTCGTCGATCCTTGCTTCGGTAAATTCGCGAGGGTGAATACCGGTCTTGATTGCCGCATTCTCAGCTGGAAGGCCAAATGAGTCAAAACCAATTGGTGAAAGAACTGCCTCACCCTTCATCGTACGATATCGAACATTCAAATCGCCAAAGGTGTAGTTCTTTACGTGGCCTTGGTGAGCGGCACCAGAGGGATACGGGTACATGCATAGCACATAAGACTTGGGACGGGGATCATCCTGCTCAACGTTGTAGACGCCTAGCTCTTGCCAACGCTTCTGCCACTTTAACTCGACCTCTTGAATATCGTATGACACCACTTACGTACCTTTTCCAACCGTAGATCTTGGTTAATTCTAAATGCTCGATGTTGTGGCCTCATCTCCCGAACTTTGTACTTGAATCACAGCCCTAGCTTCTATGCCCACCGCCATTTAGCTGAAGCATCTTTGAAGGTGAAATTACGTACCGATACCAATCATTACCTTGCTAGTATTGATGGGGTCACTTCCTGGAGGGGGTGTAGCTCAGCTGGAAGAGCATTTGACTGGCAGTCAAAAGGTCGTGGGTTCGAGCCCCATCACCTCCACTCCAACTTTCTCAATGTTCAAAATTCCCTACAATATCGCTTTGCTTCGAAATCTTTTCGATAACTTTGCAGGCTCTTCCGTTTCTAACGGGGTGACCTTTCAACATTTCCTTTAGGAATGGTCTATGCCTGATCGCAGTCGAACGTTCATAATTCGTATAACTTTTACCAGTTTGAGATTGCCCAACCAAGGGTCTTACTGACCTCCGATATTAGAAGCTCTACCAGCACTTTGGTGGTCATGGTCCCGTCAGATACACGATCGGGCGATTGAAAACAGTTCCAAAAGCGCACCAAGCTCTTCTCGCCGTCCTCTTCGTACATCGCAGCCGCAATCCGTTGCCAACGATACTGGTACCAAACGTAGTTGAGCGGATCCATGGGATCGTCGCCGCCTGTGTAGTAGCGCTCGAGGTCCTCGAGGCTGGTGTATCCCTCGGCGCGCATACGATCCGTCAGTCGTCGACTTGCAGCTCCAACCTCGGCAAGAGCCTCCAAGGTTTCAAGACTTCCCGGCCTTTGGGTGGCAACGAAGACGTGCATCGCTAGGTTGGCGAAGATCTCTCCCAGCCAAAAAGTTGGCAAATTAAGGTCGCCAAGCACTTCAAAGGCATGACCAAGTTCGTGAAGAGTTATGAGATCGAAGAACGGCTGGAGGTTGACCCCTCCGCTGCCGTCGGGGTAGGTAGCCACGACCCGCTGAAACTCTCGGGGAGAGGCTCGACGCAGATCGTCCACGATACCAACCCAGAAGTCACCACTTTCGGTGGGCATCATAAGGATACCGGGGCGTATTTGGCCATCATCATTATTAAAGAATGGAAGCCCATATGGCTGCCTACTATGCCAGTCCACCCTATTGGCCACGATAAGCGCGATGTCAGGTTCAAACCCACCAAATAGGCAGCTGAAGTAGGAGTACGCTTCGGCCGTGATCACGGCTAGAGATCGGGCGCGTAACGCCTTTCCAGAGCTATGCCTAACTTCAAATGGGAATCCGCCCAAATGGCAGAGGCCTGCCCCTATCACCATTTGACCTAGCATAGCGGAGAGCGGTTACTTCTAGCGCTATCGGGATTCATAGTCCTGCTTGCAAAGTGACATGGGACCGCCAAAGAGCGAATTAGAACGTATCCCTTTGGAATCATCGCCGGCCGCGATGAACAATTGTCGGCAGCGTCCGGCCTAATGTCCAAAACGTCAAATAGTGAAGGATCGCTCTCTTGCGTCAGTCTCTTCACATAGTGGCGATGGATTTCAACCTTCTCGAGAATCGTGGGCAAGTGACAAACTAACGAGCTGAAGGGAAGACGCGGCCACCTCCTCGTCGCCGGTCAGGCCTGCCCGCTCTGTGGTTCAATTGAGCACCCTTTTGCGAACGGTGAAACATCTCCATCTATCGACCTAGCTTCGACAAAGCTAAATGAGATTGATGAACTAATCGCCTCGATCGATCGGGTTAGTGAGGCAATTGAAGAGGTTGAAGCAAAGGCCAACGACGCAACGGCCGCCTTAGTACACCTTGAGGCAACGCTTTCGATTTCTACATCGCGCCACGAGGACGCCCAGGTTATCTTCGATCGCGAAGATTCAAATGTCGAAGTAGCAAAGGTAGAGTACGAGACCGATAAAAGTGCTCTTCGACAGTTGCTAGAACCCTACATCTCCGATCTGTGGCAATTTGAAGACGACTCCTCGTTTTCAAAGGTGAACCTCCATCTTTTGGATCGTGCCAATCGATACAGTGATTCAAGATCTAAAATTCACCAATTGAATGAGGCACTCAGCGCACTTCGGGCAGAGATATCCCACCTAGAAGAGGCAGAGCGGATATCGCAAGAGCGCCTTGCAACACTAATTACTCGACAACTGGAAGAGTCAAAAGTCGTAGAAGAGCTAACGAATGAGAGGCGGCAACTCTTTGGCGATAGGGATGCAAAGGTAGAAGAGGCCTTGGCGCAGCGAAAGGTCGACGACCTAGGCATCAAACATCAAGGTCTCGAGGTGATGCTATTGGAATCTAACGACCGTATCAGCCAGTTCAAAGGACAGATAACAACCCTCACATCGAATCTAGAACGACTCGAGGCCGAGCTTCGATCAAGCACAGAGGAGGTAAGCGCAAGGTTGTCCGCCGAGGGGTTCAACGACGAAGGGGAGTTCTTGGGATGCCTTCTTAGTCAAATAGAGGTCGATGAACTTGAGCGACGCAAAGACGAACTTACCTCAACTTCTCTCACCCTCGCCTCCCAACTTCAAAGTCAATCCGAGTCTCTAGCTCGCATAGAAAAGTTAATCACAACTGATGACACGTTAGGCGAGATACTCGAGGCGATCGAAGATCTAGAGGCGCAACTCAATCAACTTCAGTTTGACGAATCCGCTCTCATGGCACGCCTAGAGGCAAACGAGCGCTTCAGAGCTCGATATAGAGCGCTATGTGAAGAGCTAGCGGTGCAGCAAAGACAATTTCAGCGGTGGGAGGATCTCGACAAGTTAATCGGCTCAGCCGACGGGAAGAAGTATCGAAACTTCGTCCAAACGCTAACCTTTGAGTCGCTTGTAAAAGGCGCTAATCGTCAGCTGCAGATAATGAGTGATCGCTACCTTCTTCTCGCTGATAAGAGGATCGGACAACGCCTATCCTTAAACGTCGTCGACAACTACCAGGGAGGCGAGGTACGAACTACCAAGAACCTCTCGGGTGGCGAGAGCTTCATCGTTAGTCTCGCACTCGCACTTGGACTGTCGAATATGCTCAGTGGTCGACTAAGCGTGGATTCGCTCTTTCTCGACGAGGGCTTTGGCACCCTCGATGAAGAGGCTCTCGAGGCAGCAATCGATGCCCTATCCAGCCTCCAAAGTCAAGGCAAGGTCGTAGGAATCATGTCACACGTGCAATCGCTCAAAGACCGAATCTCAACCCAGATAACCGTCACTCCCACAAATGGTGGTAGGAGCGTTATCTCTGGCCCTGGAAGTAAGCGGTTGGCCTAAAGAGGCTGCCATCACCATAACCCGAAAGTTAGAGCGCTAGCTAAGGGATATCTCAGGTTTTATCTGCAAGCGTATATCCCTTTGGGTGGCAGCTTCGTGGATGTAGGCTTTCGATATAGGTGCGATGCTGTTGTGCGATGCTGTTGTGTGAGACATAGCAAACAGTTACGAAGTCAGTTCTTGCTGAAAAAGAGGCCTTGGGAGTTCACGTTGATCGAAGACAGTCGTTTAGCAGAAGTTACAGGAAGAGATAATCACGACTTCATTAGGGTCTATGGCGCCCGAGAGAACAATTTAAAGAATGTAGATCTCGCCATACCAAAGCGCAAGATAACTGCTTTTACTGGAGTCTCTGGCTCAGGAAAGAGTTCGTTGGTCTTTGCCACTTTGGCTGCAGAGTCCCAGCGGCTGATAAATGAGACGTACAGCACATTTATTCAAGGATTCATGCCGCGCATGTCACGACCGGAGGTAGACCTTCTCCAAGGACTTACGACGGTAATATCGGTGGATCAGCAACGACTTGGCGGGGACCCCAGGTCCACTGTTGGCACGGTTACAGATGCTAACGCACTCCTTCGTATTCTTTTTTCAAAGTTCGGAAAACCCTACTACGGTCCCCCATCTGCCTTTTCATATAACGTTCCCTCGGTTCGCGCTAGCGGCGCTATTACAGTCGAAAAGGGAAGAGCCAAGGCGCAGAGAGTTACATTTAGCCGCCTCGGTGGGATGTGCCCCAAGTGTGAAGGGCGAGGAAGCATCTCAACTCTGGATCTCTCTGAAGTCTTTGACCCTTCGAAGTCGCTCAACGAGGGAGCCATCAAAGTTCCGGGCTATACCCCCGATAGCTTCTGGACACTGAAGATATTTACCGATTCGGGTATCGTCGACCCCGACAAAAAAATCTCAGACTTCACCGCCAAAGAACTCGACGATCTGTTGTACCACGATCCAATCCGGATAAAGGTAAACAACGTCAATGTAACCTACGAGGGACTCATTCCAAAGATAACCAAGTCGATCCTCGCCAAAGACCAGGAGAGTCTCCAACCGCACCTCAAAGCCTTTTCCGAGCGAGCAGCTACATTTTCCACATGCGACGAGTGCGAAGGGACGCGACTTTCTTTAGGAGCCCGTTCGTCCCTAGTAAACGAAAAATCGATCGCAGACGTATCCGAGATGCAAATTAGCGACATCATCTCCTTTCTTGATGGGATCGATGAACCATCTGCCACTCCCCTACTCTCATCACTTCGACGGACCGTAGAACAGTTCACCAAGATCGGCCTCGGATACCTATCATTCAATCGTCCATCGGGAACTCTATCTGGGGGCGAAGCGCAGCGCACTAAGATGATCGGCCACCTTGAATCACCACTTACAGACGTTACCTACATCTTCGACGAACCATCGATAGGGCTGCACCCTCACGATATATCCCGAGTCAACGAACTACTCGTAGGGCTACGAGACAAGGGGAACACGGTACTTGTCATTGAACACAAGCCCGAGATGATCAAGATCGCCGACCACGTAGTTGACATCGGTCCTGGCGCGGGAGAGAAAGGGGGTCAGATCTGCTACGAAGGAAGTGTTGAAGGCCTTCTTGAAAATGACTCAATCACTGGTCGCTACTTAAAGTACCGAACTCCACTTAGCCTAAAGCCACACGAGCCAAAGGGAACTATTGCCATTCGTGGAGCGAACAAGAATAACCTAAAAGACGTCGACGTAGATATCCCACTTGGCGTCCTCGTTTGCGTGACGGGCGTCGCCGGCTCTGGGAAGAGTTCGCTCATCTACTCCTCGATTCCGAAGGTCTACGATGTCGTGAGAATCGATCAAAGCCCAATAAAGGGCTCGAGGCGATCGAATCCTGGTACGTACACCAATCTGTTAGAACCCATCCGCAAGGCCTTTGCTAAGGAGAATGGGGTAAAAGCAGCGCTATTTTCTCCCAACTCCGATGGAGCTTGCCAAAACTGTAGTGGCGCCGGCGTTATCTACATCGACCTCGGAATAATGGCTGGAGCGTCGACCATCTGCGAGGAGTGTGAAGGACGAAGATTCCACGATGAGGTCCTCGAATACAGCCTCGGTGGTAAGGACATTTCACAAGTGCTAGCTATGTCGGCAGACGAGCTTAGGCAGTACCTTGATAGCTTGCCGTCCAAAATACCGGCAGCTTCCCAGATCGTTGATCGAATTATCGATGTAGGGCTTGGGTATATAAAGATAGGCCAGCCGCTTTCCACTCTCTCGGGAGGAGAGCGTCAAAGACTCCGACTCGCCGATCAAATAGGTCAAAGCGGCGATATCTACGTCTTAGACGAACCAACAACCGGTCTCCACCTAGCTGATGTAGCAAACTTCCTTGCCATTATCGATCGACTCGTAGCCAAAGGAAAGAGCGTGATTGTAATCGAACACAATTTAGCCGTAATAGCACACGCGGATTGGATCATCGACTTAGGCCCCGGTGCGGGTCACAATGGAGGCGAACTTGTATTTCAAGGTACACCCCAGACGATGATCGAGTCCGGGGTAGGACTTACCGCGCAGTACCTTTCCCAATACCTCTCTGACAACCTATCTCGAAGCTAACACTGCTAGCTTTACCAGGAAATCGGTCATCTCCGCCCGAGTGTCGGTTATTGACCAAAGGTGATTGTCCAAGCAAAAACCGTAGGGTGCACCGCTTCTATTGGAGTATCGGTTAGTCGGCCGTTCGCCACGAGAGCAACATCGATGACAGAGATTCACCTATGGTCTCGAGAGATAGACGATGGCCATCGTACTTGTGAATCGCTTGGTCGAAGATGAGGCCATCTGTTATAACGTGAAGCATCCTGGCCTTCTCCCACGTGTCATCGAGCCCTAAAATCGCTAAAAATTGCGCTACGAGCTTGGTTACTTCATTGCGGTGGTGGAGAACTATAGGTGCTAGATCGCTCCAATAACTAGCTAAAAGATCAATTTCTAGACGAGCTCGGTGGCGTATGAGTCCCTCTTCGCTGCCCACCCAGGCCTCGATTGTCTTGGCTATGATCTGAGAGCCTGATACATCCGATTTCGGCGCGTTTTGAGCAGCGGCCAATGCTCGATCAACCTCAATTAGGTCCAATTCAGCGATTCTGTCGTAAGCCGCGCCGAGGAGTGCAGTCTTTGTTCGAAAAAAGTTAGAGGTAGTGCCGTTAGGCAACACCAACATATCATCGATGGCACGGTGGCTCACCGCACTACCACCTTGCGTACCGAGCAAATCTATAACACATTCGACGATCCTGAGACGACGCTTAGCCGAACTCGAAAGTACCGTAGTCTCTGACAACTCATCCCCTTGACCCAGAGAGGCAAAACTCACATTGCAACTCAAACGCTACTTAGCCGCAGCACGAAAGAGTACGGATGAATACGCTACTCCAACGATGTCCGTACATCAAACTGAAACATAAAGAATAGAGCACGATCGACAACGCAACCGGAAGTTTTATTAATTTATTATTAATGTCATAAAGAAGTGCGATTCTTTAAATATATAGACCGTACTCGAAGCCATAAAGTTCCGTAAATCGCTACGGGTGCTCACCCTGAGGGACACAGCACTGCAAATTGCGTTTAGGTCCATTCGCCCTAGCGGTTCCCACGAAAAAGATCCCAACACCTACCATTATTGAATCGAAATGCCTAAGAGCGAATTCAACGCCAAACTTTCAACGACCATAACGCAACTAAGACGGTTACTTGAGACCGGTGGCGATTACGATCGTGGCAGTAAGTTAAGCCTTATAGTAAAAGTGTGATCGTTGTTTCCGGAGTACCAAGTGGCAACTAAAGGACATGAGATTGACTTCAAAGTCGATCGCAGGCTACGAAGCGCCCGTTTATACCGAGGATCAGATGGCTCCATCGAAGTCAGGTCCCCATCGTCGCTCTCCAAGCGATCTAAAACGACGATTATAAGCCAGATCGAAAGTGGCAAGATATCGCTTCCCCCTCTTCCGCTAGCAGTTAAGTACCCGGAAAAAATAGACATCCCCCTCCTCAGCGAGACGTATCGCGTTACGTACCATATTGCCAAGCAGAATCAAGCGCGATTTACTATCGACAACTTTGAGATCAGGATCATGGGCGAATCTCTTCTTGATATCGACCAAATCCTCGGTTCGGCATTAAAGAAACTCGCACGAGAGCCACTATCCAAACTTCTCGACACGCTTTTAAAGACGAGCGGGCGAGAGGTACATAAGATTCGTATTGGACTTCCAAATGGCAGGTGGGCTAGTCGCTCATCTTCCGGCACGATTTCACTCAGTGCACGATTGATGCTCCTCGATAAGTCGCTTATAGAAGGAGTGATGCTGCACGAGATCGCACACATATCTCACATGAACCACTCCAAGTCCTTCTATAGGCACCTTGAAGAATTGGATCCCATCTACTTGGAACGAAGAAGAGCAATAAAGCTCGCTGAAACAAACTTCCCCCCTTGGGTACGCAATCTCAAGTAGGGTCCGACATAGGTAAATGCCACTAAAGCCTCCCGCTTTTGGCGATCGTCGGGCCACACGGGAAGTATCACTTTTTATACGCTTCCTGTTCAAGGAGGTAAGCCAAAGAGCCAACGGGCCTAGAACACCATTCCGAAAACGTAACTCAACTGTATCTCAGCCTCCCTTGAGGTTCAGTCACAAAAATCCAAAATCGAGGATCGGTAGAGAAGTTTGGCGACAATTATGAAATCCTTCGTGAACGTAGAGGAAAAGGTCATTACTTGAACCCAAGGTACATAAGTAGTTCACTGCTTTTATAAAATCACTTCTCAAAGTATCTTCTATTTATTTGTGCACGAAAGAGTTCGGTCATAGGAAATATTGAATCTGGGTTATCTTTTCGATACGTTGAAATGATTATTTCATTACAATCGCAAATATCACCAATATTTTTCGTCAATTGGACTAACCTAAGTGCCGAATATAAATGAGGCGCTCAAAGTTGATTTCGACTCCCATGGAGCGATGGTCGACAGGAAAAAGATGACCGATGTTGGTTTTGAAGAGTACAACAAACTAAGGACCGTCATACAGACGGCCCGTAAGTTGCTGCTCCTCGACGATGAAATATCTCTCTTCGACGAGATCAACCGAATCGTCTGTGAAGAACTTGGCTTCTCGGCAAGCGTAATCTTCATCAAAGAAGGCGATATCTTTCGAACCGTCTCGCGCTACTCCACCGACCCACGAACGATGAATAGTGAGATCTCAAACCATACAATGCCGGTCGGAGTAATCGACGAAATTCGAAGGAATGCAGCACCTATTGGAAATCTTTACTGGCTCGATGGACGCACCGACGTCGTTCAAAAGTCACTCGGTTCTTTTATCGTGCCAACACCGAACTTTGATGCAGCACATAGCGGCTGGCATCCACTATCGGTCCTATTTGCGCCACTATACGATCGCGACGGGGAACTTATTGGACTTATAAATCCAGACGACCCGAAGGATGGGACCCTTCCAAGCGATGAGAACTCTCTCTTCTTGGAGCTATTCGCCAACTACTGCTCGATTGCGATTGAACTCCTCCGGGCTCGTACCAATGCAGCCTCTCGGATCAGAATTCTCGAGGCACAACGAGCACAGATATCGCGCCTCTTTGAAACAACAGCTGCTAGCAAACGACAAGAGCAGCTAACCGAAGTCTTGAACGACTTTGCCCGATTGATGGCCGAGGCTGCCGACTTTCAGCGAATCGTCATCAACCTAAAAGAGCCAGACACAACTCGACTACAACTGCGAGCATCTTTTGGCCTCACCAAAGAAGAAGAGGAGACGCTTGCGATAAATGCGATCGACCTCCGACAATTTGAACCCCTCACGCAACCCGAGATGGCGATTGGCGGAGTCTACTTCTTCGACCATAATCGTTTTTCACTCCCCGATGAGGTGTGGTCGATGCTTGCAGTTCCAGACCGAACGCCCCACGAGGGAGACGCAGTCTGGCACCCACTTGATTCACTTACGATCCCACTTTTCGACTTCGACGGGGAACAGATCGGCGTCATCTCCCTCGATGAGCCAAAGAGCGGTCGACACCCTACGCCTTCACAGATCGAGACTCTCGAGTTCTTCTCTGCTCAATGCGAGGCTGCCATCGCACAGGTGGTCAAATTCCAACGTCTGGAGCGACAGGCGCAGACCGATGACCTAACTCACCTTCCAACCCGAAACTTCTTTACGCTAAGAGTCGACCATGCAATCGAACGTGCCAAGCAGAGCGGCCAAAAGCTATCAGTTCTCTTCCTCGACATCGACAAGTTCAAGAACATCAACGACACATATGGCCACTTAGCCGGTGACCACTACTTAGTAGCATGTGCGAAGATAATAGAGTCCTTCGCAAGCGATTCGACTATGGTGGCACGGTATGGCGGTGAAGAGTTCACGATCCTCCTTGAAAACCTAGGACAAGAGCAAGCCCGAACTGAAGCGGAAAGAATTCGAAGTGCCATCGAAAAAATGACGATCGAAACCGATAACAAGAAAAAGGTACGTTCCACTATTTCAATTGGTGTAGCCACCTTAGATCCTGAATCCGGCCACCAAAGTTATAGGTCGATCGCCTCGAGTGATCTCACAGTATCGCTTCTGGCGGCCGCCGATAAAGCGCTCTATAGTGCAAAAGAGGCGGGGCGAAATCGCGTCGCATGCAACCTCCTCGAACCATAATCCATCGAAACTAAGGCGAATCATTTCGCCGCTGCAGTACTTTAGAACCGCCGGTGCAACCAAACGCTCACCGGATCTCTAGGTCTCCGTATCTCATGAGATCAACATATTTGAGCTGGAACATTATCTATACCCCTTATGCCGTGGTAGCTTTTAGCTAGGCGATCCATTTGGAGGCACAATTTGACTAATGAGATCCCATTACCTGAAGCGGCACTCAAAAGAATCGAAAGAATGCACACTGGCGCATCGAATACTTCGATGCTCTCGGTTGCGGCAAGCTACTCACTAGCAGACATTGGATTCGATACGGTCGGCGAGGCGATGGGCTGTGCCGTGATGAATACCTCAGGCGTCTACTATCCCCCTTGTCGAATGTATAACAGATCGGGTGGAGCCTTCCAAATCTCAATGTCACCGTGGGGTGCCAGCTATCAAGAGGTAATCGATAACGGGTGGTCAAATACCAAGGCACGTATTCGTGAGGAGGCTCGGCTTATAGGTGCCGATGGCGTCATCGGGATCACGATAAGTCGAAGTGAGCTTGAGCCTGGAGCTCAAGAGTTTCTTATGGTGGGAACCGCAATCCGCTCACGAGGAAGCACGCGATCTAAGCGACCGTTTCTAACGAGCCTCAAGGGCAATGACTTTGCTAAGTTGATAGCTAGCGGATGGATAACGGCAGATCTACTCGTCGACACCATCCTCGAAGTTGCTCACAACGACTACTCCGCTGTGATGCAAAACTCACTCTTTGCCGCCAATACCGAGATTGACACCTTTACACGCATAGTAAACAATGCCCGTAATCGTGGGCGCGATCGACACATTGAAGACGTCGGTAGAATTGGCGCGTCTGGATCCATCATCTCACACTCCGCACTAAGGATCTTCCACCACGAACCTGCCGAGGGTCACGTCGACTTCATCGCAGAGACGACGATCATAGGTAGCGCATTGACGCACTTTAACGTGGTCGAACAGCGACCAACGCTTAGGTACATATCG
Source organism: Actinomycetes bacterium (assembly GCA_021826315.1). Classification (GTDB taxonomy): domain Bacteria; phylum Actinomycetota; class Acidimicrobiia; order Acidimicrobiales; family Acidimicrobiaceae; genus Acidithrix. Next base: position 24,741 of record JAKAZZ010000011.1, on the reverse strand, counting down.
CTGAAAAAATAACGGTAACCGAAATGGCCACGATAGCAAAAGATTCAGAAAGAAAGATATATTAAATGAGCGAAATAAACCTCGATCCAAAGTCCCTCGGCGTCCCCGAAGACGCTATCAAACGACTAAATGAGATGAAGCCCGGTCAAAAGACCACCCTATTTACCTCGGACTTATCTGTAAATGAATTTCTCCTCGTCCGCGAGGCTGGCTTTAGGCCACTCGGTTTGGTATTTGGATCATCCATCTACCACGTTGGCATCCAAGTCGGTAAGTGGAGAGTCAACCAAGAGCTAACCAAACTCACCGAAGCCATGTATCATGCTCGCGAATTAGCGATGAGCAGAATGGAAGCAGAGGCGGCAGTACTCGGCGCCGATGGAGTTGTTGGAGTTCGGCTAGAAGTTGAGTTCAAAGAGTTTGGCTCCGATATCGCCGAATTCATGGCAGTAGGCACAGCAGTCATCGCCGAGGACCACAGTCACAATTGGAAGGTGAATGGCGCCCCCTTTACCTCAGACCTATCAGGGCAAGACTTCTGGACTCTCATACAGTCCGGATATCGACCGCTTTCCATGGTGATGGGTACCTGCGTTTACCACATTGCACATCAAAGAATGTCTCAGACTTTTTCAAACCTTGGTCAAAACACAGAGATTCCAGTCTTCACCGAGGCCCTTTATGACGCCCGCGAATTGGCTATGAGCAGAATGCAGGCGGAGGCGGAGGCAGTTAGCGCGGAAGGGATTGTAGGAGTTCAGCTCCTGTCACTTCCTCATCGCTGGGGAGGTCATACTACGGAGTTCTTCGCAATTGGCACTTCAATCTCGCCACTTCGCGCTGACCACACGATTGCAAAGCCAACTCTTGTACTACCATTAAATGACTGATGACCGACTTTGACGCAACACCTGACTCAACCGATCTTTTAGCTAGTGCGCTTAGGGCAAATTCGAGCGACTTTGCCCTATTTAGCGACCTACTTCTCAACAAACTCGCCTCCATTCTCCCCGGCGAGAACGTTGAAGTAAGACGCAGTAAGTCTCTTTTTGGTAAGGGCGGTCAAATCGAAGAGATTACGATCGCCTTCGGTGATACCAACCTGGTGGCCACGAAAGATCGAAGCGGGAAAATAGCGTTTCAACGATCCAAGGTCGTTCGAGGCGTAACGATCTCGAGGGGTCAAATCGACGCCACAACGTGGCTAGGTCAATTTGCCGAGGAGCTTAGCTCTCTAGCAAAGCGGTCGAGCACATCCCTCGATGCCCTCAACCGCTTCCTAGCGCAGTAGCAAATCTAAAAGATCAATAGAACAGCTACTTCCGCCGCTTTATATACACATCCCGACGCTATGAATAAGGAAAGTGTCAAGCTCCTGCGGCACCTCTCCTAAAGCAGCCCCGCGAGGGACTGCGACCTCAAGATATAGCCCGCAACATTCAGCCCTCATGGCCAACTCGTAACATAACTGATTCCTAGAGGCAGCCGTGCGATCGCCTAAATGAACGTAGGCAATTAACTCCGAGATCACGCGTGTTTCCTGAGACAATTGATGCGGTGGGTACCTAGGCCATCCAAGTACGGCGGTTGCCGTCCCCAAAGTTCGGTGAGATCATCCACTCGGTACCAAAGCCCATGCGTAGTTGCTCATCAGTCAACTTGAATACGAAGTCAACTCCCAGTTGCTGGCTCTTGTGTACCTCGAGAGATCTCTTCTTGACGTCGACATAATCTGCAACGTCGATAAAGGTATCCAATTGCGCCTCCGGTGTACCAAATTCCCCCGATGGCCTCTCGTCCTCGGAGAGACCGTCGAATTCACCAGACTCTGCTGCCATCTTCATCATCTCATTCATGAAGTCGCGATTCATTGTCGCTTGAAAGCAAGGTACGCCCGTGATCTCAGCTGCACGAACGGCAACCTTGTGAACCATGATGTGATCGGGGTGTCCGTAACCGCCGTTGGAGTCATATCCGACGATAACGTCAACACCCTCTTCTTTGATGATTTCAGCGACTCGCTTAGCTACCTCTTCAAGGTCAGCGTTACAGTATGCAGCTGGGTTAGAATTCGCCTCAGTCCCTGCCATTCCAGAGTCATGGTAGCCAAGAAGAACCAAGCGATCAACTCCGATTATCGCTGCAGAGGCAGCCACTTCTTTCCTTCGAACCTCGGCCAACTCCTCCTTGGAGGATACAAATCCCTCTGGGTACTCCCCCTCTTCACCATTCGTCGACGTCACCAAGATCACGCGATCGCCATTAGCCTTCGCTCTGGCCATAGATCCAGCGGTGAGCATGGACTCATCATCGGGGTGAGCATGGAGATACAAAATCGTTGCCACTAATGTACTTCTTTCTACTGCCTGCTTATTCAATTGAAGATAGACGTTTCGTGGAACAACAAACGTCCAATACATTAAATTGCCACCTACCAACCATGTCCTATTCCACCTTGGCTCCCGATAAGGCCCGCAACGTTTAGATAGAACCTTGCACAAAGTGAAGGCGATTGAAGTCCTATCTTCCTCCGCAGCAGGATCACTACTCCAGATTCGTCCGAGAGTTTTTCTAAAGATAATGACAAAATGCTATCTTCGGGACCAAGTAGATCGATCTACCGCCCAATCGTGGTGGGAAAGGTACCTTGAACATAGCAAATAGCGATGTTCAATCCCTCAGCTCTCCCCGATTCGACGATAGGAAGGGAAAAGCGAAATAAGATCATTGATACATATGGCTCGCAAAAAAAGATACTCATTTCCAAGAGTCGGCGATGGCCGACGAAGTCGGGTCTGGTCGGGGATTACCATCTTCATGGCCCTTCTCCAGATAGGACTTGGTGAGGCAACGAATATCTACGTTAAGATTCCAAAAGTCCATCCAGGCTCCGGCGCCAACTTCGCATCCGGCGCATACCCCTCTTTCAAGTGGGCATTGTCTTCGACTTCGATGCCACTTCTGCAGAGTCACATCGTCATCGGCGTTTTACTCTTTCTGGCAGCGCTCTATACCACGATCGTCGTCGGTGACACCAAAGACAACGTGGCAATCTCCCTATCTGTGATCGGGATCAGCACCGTGATTATCTCAGCCCTCTACGGAGTAACATTCCTCCAAGCACAGGCAAATACGAATGCGATCGTAATGGCGGTTGGATCATTGGTCACGATCGCAACGTACTTAGCGCTTATGATTAGGGCATTCGGGCTACGTCGTAGCTTTTAAGAGCCGTTGTTCGCAATTAGGCAACTTCACCGCGGATAACCGGCGTCTCTTCGATCGTCCAGGAGAGAGGCCTCCAAATAATCGGCTTGAAACGATCTTGATGGCCTCTACCGATTCCCATGGCGACAAAACCTGCCTTCGCGTAGCTATCTAGATCCAAGATTCCAACGCCATCGAAGACGATAGCCCCAGCCATCCTCTCACGTAACTTCGTCGGCGATATTTCACCAAATTCGCTCCAACCAACACCTACCACAACTACGTCGGCGCCATCAGTAGCTTGATCGATGGTCATTGCCCGAGTTGAAATTGCGTCGAGTTGGCTAGCATGCAGCCTTGCCATAGGGTCATAGGCGATTACTTCTGCGCCCTTAGCCTTCAAAAGCTGTGCGAGATAGATAGCTGGCGAGTCGCGCGTATCATCGGTCCCTGCCTTAAAGGAGAGGCCAAGGAGCGCCACCTTGGTACCCCTGAGGCCGCCAGTTACCCTATCTAACCTCTCCACGATGCGACTTCTAGCAGTATCATTTGCCTCAATTGCGCCTTCAACCACTAATGAATTGAGGCCAAGGGAGCGAGATATGGCGACCATACCAGAGGTATCTTTTGGAAGGCACGATCCACCCCACCCGATACTGGGGTTCAAAAAGTCGCCTCCGATACGGCTATCCATGCCAACACCACGAAGCACACTTTGGGCTTCGGTCCCTAAAGTCTCACATAGGGCGGCAACCTCATTAGCAAAGGAGACTTTTACCGCCAAGAATGCATTTGAAGCGTACTTAATCAGCTCTGCACCACGACGATCGAGGGTTAGCAACTCCATCTCATCTGGATATAAGCTGGCGACCTTCAATAAACCTTCTCCTTCGCCACCGACCACTACACGGTCTGGGTTCATGAAGTCATAGACGCTACGTCCCTCTCGCAGGAATTCGGGATTAGAGAGGACTGCTACCTTTACATTCTCCCTAGCCGAGTCGTGGCAGATCAATTCAAGGGCTTCGCAGGTCCCCGGTGGTACCGTACTCTTTACGACTACATAGGTTGCCTTGACCGCTCCCCTTGCAACTTCACTAGCTGCTGCTGCGATTATCGTTAGATTTGGGTCACCACTTGGCGATGGTGGCGTTCCTACGCACAACAGTGCCACTTCTGCGCCGTAGAGGCCCTCTTCTATTTTCTGGTGAAGTTGAATCCTCCCATTCGCGAGCGCCCTCGTATAGATCTCTTCGAGGCCAGGTTCGTAGATTGGAATCTCGCCCCTTGCCAACATCGATAGTCGATCGAGGTCCTTTTCGACTAGATGAACGTTATGGCCGATCTCGGCAAAGCAACCGGCGGCGGTGAGGCCAACGTAGCCCCCTCCAACTATCAATATCGTTGACTCTTGAAATCTCTTCATTTACTACTCCTTAACTCAGTTTTATTCAATTGATAGAGGCCTAGGTTGACTCCAAGAGGCCAGCTTGGACACTAGGAATTCACCGACGCATCAACGGAAGATGAATCTCGTCTTGCTCTTCGACGTTGAAGTAACTTTCGTGGTTTTGAACGACAATATGTCCGTCTACCAAGCGATACATGGTGTCACACAGGCGTGCCGTTGACTCTTGGTGGGTAATTACGATGGTGGTTCGTCCACGGGACGCCGAATCAAGGGCCGATGATATGACAGCCTCTAGTGAGGGGTCGATTCCAACTGTTGGTTCATCGAAGATGATGATCGATGAGTTTTTAAGTACTGCCCTAGCAATTGCGACACATTGACGCTGCCCACCCGAGAGGCTTGTGCCCTTCTCAGCAACCACAGTATCAAAGCCCATTGGCAGAGCTTTTATGACCTCAACTACTCCGGCTTCTGCGGCTGCTTTGATCGCATCAAGGCGCTCGGAGCCGGGAGAGCCATATGTTATATTTTCCCAAATCGTGCCGGCGAAGATGAACGTCTCTTGAGGCAGATAAGAGACGTGACCTCTCAATGAGGCGAGATCGATATCTCTGACATCGACGCCGCCGATCAAAATCTCCCCCGATGTTGCTTCGATGAGGCGAGGAATCAATTTGGCGACAGTTGACTTGCCAACGCCAGTTTCGCCAACGAGTGCAACTTTTCTTCCCGCTCGAATAGTGAAGGTAAGATCTTGCGCAATCGTCTTTTCTGCGTAATTGAGCGAAACCCCTCTAAATTCGATGTCACCATCGACAAAGTCGAGACAAAGATCGGACGGTAGAGTTGCCACTCTCTTATCGTCCATCAATAGTTCAGCTATTCTCTCGCGAGCGGCTAGTCCTGCTCCGACGATTCCGGCGCGCTTGGTCAACTGTTGCAGGGGCTTGTAGATCGAACGGGCGTAACTAGTTACCACCAGTATCATTCCAAGTGATAGCGATTTTGAAAATACCGCCTCACCGCCGAAGAAGACAAATGCTGCAATTGTCAGGTTGAGTATCGTTGTCACCGATGCGGATAGGAGTGCCTGATCCATATTGGCCCGCATGGCAAAAGTTCGCGATGCTATAACAGACGATGTAAATCGCTCTCGTTCGACTCCTTCGCCATTTGAAGTCTGAACTACAACTAATCCATTCAAAGCCTGCTGAGAGATCGAGTACGCCTGCCCTTCGTAGTCTCTAGCCCTGCGCGAAGCAACCTTGATCTTTTTCATGGAATATGTGAGATTTATGACGATGAATGCACCCAACGCTGCCACTGAAAGCAGGTAAACCGGTCCAAGAAGGGCCAAGATCACCAAGATTCCAGCGATAGATAGTGTCGAGTTGACGAGAGTCGGTACCGAGTCGATCATCGCCCGCTTAATTGATTGAACGTCAGCAATCATTCGGGTACTTAGGTCGCCGGACTTTCGTGATTGAAAGAAGAGCGGCGGTTGTCTCAATAGGTGATCGAAGATTCTCACCTGCAATTGACTCGCAAAAGCCATGCCGGCATTAGTAAAAGCTAACGCGCTCACATACGTTGCAACTCCTTGCAATATCGCAAGAAAAGCCATGGAGGCCACGATAACTATCAGGAGCTCATTCTTCGAGGTGATTGTTCCAAGAAGTGATGGGGCCTTTGTCTTTCCAAATACCGAATCAACTACGATCTTGAGCGGCCAGGGCATGACCCAGGTGACAACGGCATTTACCATTGCGAAGATCAGGCCAACTGTTATTCTGCCCTTGGAGCTCGATATAAAGTCTGCCATTATCGATACTTTGGGGACCCTCTGTTCACCCAAGTCTTTTGAACTAACCAAAGACTGCATCTAGGTCTCCGACAAATGAATCAGCCTCGAGGATTTCAGCGACGGCATCGTCCCACGAGAACTTATCCATCACCCTCTTACGTGCCTTGGCCGCTAGTTCACTAGATAAAAGTGGGCTATCCATCAGAGCCTCGATAGCCGACGAGATCGCTATTGGCCCTGGATCAGAGACCAAGATAGCGCAGTCTCCAGTTATGGAGCGTATCGAAGGCGTATCGGTCGCAACTACCGGGGCACCACCAGCCATATATTCGAGGACCTTCAATGGGGAAAAATAAAAGTCCGATGACTTCACATATGGTGCAACTCCGACGTCAAAGCTGGCAATCTCCCGTGGAATCTCGCCCATCGCAACGGCTCCAACGAAATCAATTGCATCAGCACAAGACAGTGAAGATGCAAGTTGTCGTAGGTGCTCCCCCCTTGGACCCTCTCCTACGATCCTCAAACGAAAACTTCTCTTTCGCTCGTAGAGGAGTTCAGCAGCCAAAAGGAGATTGTCGACTCCGTGCCAACCTTTGAGCGAACCAACAAATCCAATAGTGAAGGTCTCTCCTTGAACCCTTGGAACGGAAAAGTCATCGATCGCAACGCCATTTGGAACCACCCGAACTCGTGAGGCACCGTTAGATGCGGCATATGGAATCAAAGCGGAGGTAACGCATACAACATCTGCGCCCTCGATAGCGGATCGCTCGTCGGCTGCCGCCTTAGCGTGTTCAGCTAGTAAAAAGTGGCTAGCTCTCTCTTTTGCGATTGGGGCGTTGATCTCAAGGATGCGACGAAGGCCTACTTCGGAAGCGATCTCGCCCCCTTGTCCAAAGAAGAGGCTGAGTCGCTCGTAGACGAGGTCGAAGTCTCCTATTTGAATTTCAGCTCTGAGCGCCACTGCGAACTTTTTAGCGGCCTCAATCTTTGAGAGGTCATTCGACTTTACCTTTTCGAGATAGATGTGGTGAACCGTTGCCTCGATGGCCGAGGTATCGACCACCGAAGTTACAAAGAGGTGGACTTCATGGCCTAACGCGGTCGCGCTCTGGCAAAAGCGGGCGACGTGGACCGATGCGCCCTTTACTCCACCAACGGCGATGCCTGGATCGAAGAGAACGTAAGCGATCTTCATCGGTTGATCACCTCATCCACGGAGCTATTGGCGCTCAGCAAAACTGAGGCCATCAATTCGGCGACACAGTCATTTGCCTTCTCCTTCGAGAACTCCTTCTCCACCTTCGCCCTTGCCCCTTTCGATAGAGTAACGAGACCACCTCGATCATCAATAAGTTCAATTAGCAATTGCGCCAATGCCGATACATCTCCACTTCGATAGATTCTCCCTGAGACCCCGTCTTCGATTGCCTCTTTGATGCCGTCGATATCCGCACCAACGACGACTTTCCCACACGCCATGGCTTCGAGAACCACATTTGGAATACCGTCTGAGTCGCCATTTGGAAGAAGTACAGATGGGTGGACGAAGAGTAAACCTCGCTCGAGTTCGGAGATGACGCCGCTTCGATCTTGGGCGCCCAAGAATGTGACGTACCTTCGCAGACCAAGAAGGGCTACCCTTTCTTCAAGGGCCTTTCGAAGGGGACCATCGCCCACCATTCGAAGGGTAAAGACTCTTCCACGTGCAGCTACGATCGCAAGTGCATCGATAAGATCTCCGTAGCCTTTTTTGGCAACAAGTCGTCCGACGGTAACTATCTCAATTGCGCCACCTCCACCGAACTCCAAAACATCGTCGGCGAATACGGTAGGTCGAAACTTCTCTAGATCAACTCCGTGGCGAAGTAGTTTCAACTTTGAATCAACCTGCGAAGCACTTAGGCCCGCCTTCAAGGCGACTTCCCGGCGGGCCTTCGCTGAACATAGCAGCACAAAGTTTGCTCGTTCAATCTTTCGTTGAAGTGAAACCTCTCCACATTGAACGATATCTTTGGCGTGACCCGCTAGCGAAAATGTCTTGTTAGAAAGCTTCGCCCCAATCAAAGCCACCGAAGATGGCGAGTGTACAAACGCCCCATGAACGTGATCAACCTCAAAGCGTTCGAGCAATCTGGCAAGTCGAATTCCATATGCAACATTTCTGAGCCATGCACCCTTGCTCTTACCCATAGGAAAGGAGCGCACAGCGGTTATGTAGCGCCTTGGGGACTCAGTCAACAACTTGATGTGCTCGAGGAGTAGGGCTCCAAAGTCAAATCTTGTCCTATCGCCAGTTGAAAGATAGGTGATCGGAGCCTTTAACTTCTTAACGTCGCCGTCAATGATCGCTTCTTTTGGATCTGCGATGGCATATACGGCTAATTCGAAGCCTCGCTCTTCTAGGCCGAGCATCTCTTCGAGGATGAAGGTCTCTGAAAGACGAGGGAAGCGCTTTACCACATAGGCGATTCGAATAGCCACTATGCCCTCAAATCCACATCTAGCATCGGCACCGACGAACCCTTGGATTCGACTCCATCACCACTAGCACCAATTGGCCCACCACTAAATCTCTCACTTCTACCAGGAACCACTATCTGACTTGCAAATCGCGGAATAGCTGACATCTCAAGGGTTACAGAATCATCGAGGATCGGCCTTGCCCAGAAGCTCTTCAGTTGATCGACGATCATCTCTAACGACCATTCCCCAACAGATACAACTCTCCCAAAGCCGAGACTCTCAAATATGTTTGCCCTAACAAGTTGCTCCTCACGCGGATAGGTTCGGGGGAGGTAGATAGTTGGAACACGCGCAGCAGCAAGTTCGAGGGTCGTGTTGTATCCCCCCATCGCAAGGGCGACTCTCGCCTTTGCCACAAGTGCCTCGAAGTTTGCACAAAACTCAATTATCTCGATATTCGAATGACCCTCGGCGAGCGCTGCAAGTTGGCGCAAGGCGTCTCTATCCATAAGCGGTCCGGTCACTACGACGGTTTTATAACCAGTAACTTTGCCAAGAAGGATCCCAAGTTCGCAGAGGGATAGGCCATCGCCGCCTCCACCACTTGTCACGAGTAGGTGCCCTCCGCCGAAGCTCGGATCTGCAAAGACCTCGCTGCGGCGTATCCCTGCCTCTAAAAACTCAGGCTTTCCGATATAGGAGAGGTAGCGAAGGCTACTTCCATTGGCTAAGCCATAAGACTTTGCAAGGTCGAAGAGATGCCTCTCGCCAAAGACGTATACCCGGTTGTAAAAGGTCGAGATAGCCTCGAGTTGGCCATCAGCACCCCAACCACTCTGCATATTTCTAGGCGAGTCGATGATATCGCGTAAGCCAATAAAGCGAAGGATCTGTGGGCGCTCATTTGCTAAAAAGTCCAAAACCGGTCGTAGCTCTTGACCCATTCCAAGTGGTGAGTGATCGACATAGAAGATCTCAGGTGAGAACCTCTTAATGATGTCGATGATGATCGCCGCCCTTGCTCTCTTTATGAGCGAAATAGATATCTTGATACCCTGAGCCTCATATTCATCCACGCCAACCTTGATGACCGGTGGTAGTTCTACCAACTCAATCTGCGAGCCAATCTCAAAGCTCGAGGCGACACGTGAACCAGTTACGATCACAATTCTCATCGTCTTAGAGCTACGGACGAGTGCCTCAGCGAGTGCGATATTTCGCCTTAGATGACCAAGGCCGTAGGTATCGTGCGAGTAGATAACCACACGCGAAGTCCCTCGATAAGTGATTTCGTCGACTACCTCAAATTCGCTCATCGAACGACCTCCATCTCTCCCCCGTCAACTTCCGCATCTCCGAATACCTCTTTGAAGTACGCGAACTCATGGCCAATCCCCTCTTCGATTGAAGATCTTGGGCTATAGCTAAGGACTCTCTTGGCAAGCGATAGATCTGCCCCGGTATGCATTACATCGCCCTTAGCAAATGGGCCATACCTAACGTCGATCGGGCGTCCAAGCATTGCCTCAATCAATGAAAGAACATGCCTAATGGTAACGATCGATCCTCCACCTATGTTGATAACAAGGCCGCTATCGGAGACTTCTCCAGCAGCGATAGTCGCCTCAACGATGTCGTAGACGTAGGTAAAGTCGCGACTTTGATTTCCATCTCCGTAGATCTCGATTGGTTCGTTGGCTAGTGCCGCCTTTATGAACTTTCGAAAGCCCATATCTGGCCGCTGACGGGGGCCATAGACCGTGAAATAACGAAGTGCGATAGTTGAAAGTCCATCTTGAGCCGCATCGATTATCATGCGCTCCGCCTCGAGCTTGCTCCATCCATAGGGAGAAACTGGCTCGGTTGCACCCCCTTCAGTAAAGGGGACCGGTGCGTTGCCGTAGACCGAAGAGGATGATGCAGCGACGAGGCGAATACTTGGGTCGCACCTTTTGATCGCATCGATCACTTTCCTCGTCGCAACTATGTTGTCGCTTTGATACTTATCAAAGTCACTAAAACTGCTTCGAACCCCTGCCCTACCAGCTAGGTGATAGACGGTATCGACGCCGTCGAGATATCGATCGAGATCTATCGAGGCAAGGTCAGCTTCAATGAGGTGAAAGTCCGCGCTTTCAGAGAGTTTCGTAGCACGATCCCTCTTTTCCTGAGGGTCATAGGAGTCTGTAAATGCATCGACTCCGACAATTGAGGCTCCCCTTTCGAGAAGTAGATCGCAGAGGTGTGATCCGATGAACCCTCCGGCTCCCGTAACTAAAACACGCTTCATAAAATCCCTTCGATACCAAACTCTCCCTCCATCATCGCCGAAAATTTATCAATCTCGATTAGCCAATAATTAATTATCTCTAATTTATTTCTCTAAATAAGATAAATATATCCTAACAATTCTGAACTTAAATTCAGAATCTAGGATTATATATATCTCAATATATGAAAAAGAGTTCGTGGTCTAACGATAGGGTAAGAGCGATGATAAAGTACTTAACCAGCTTCTTTAGGGTGTACATCCCTCCCGATAGAGGAGGATACCGAATATTCAATTTCGATACGTATTACTACAATGGCTGTTCAATTAAGATCATACGTCAATAGCTCGTGATTGAGGAAATGCAAATTTACTAGAATTTAATCGAATTAGAAGAAATAAATCACGGGTATTATCCAGATATTAACTCTTTAGTGAACATCTATTAATACTTAGCGGCGGTGCTAATATGAATTTTTTATGAATCCGTGAACTACGGGTGCTATGAAAGTGGGGGAAATTTCGCGACTTCGAAATCGACGCTGACGAAGGCACCGTGAATATTCGGCATACGTTAGCCAACCGAATGGGACCTTAGGAAGATAAAAATATTGACCATTTCAGCAAAATCTTTGAAAGTTCAAGGCTGACACTGCCGATAAGAGCCCTAAGTCGAAAAACTAGGGGATTTAATGATCAGAACCAACGTCGCCGGAGCATCACTTTCGATCAGGGAAAGGGTTGAACTTCTCAACAACCTAGCTGCGGGTGTTGCAACCACTATGTCACCTGGAACTGCTCGTACTACATTGCAGTACACCATATCCCTGACACGCATCTGGGAACACCTCCTCGAGGAGATCTCCCCTCAAAGAGACGAAATGACTCTCGACATAGGTTGCGGATTTGGACTCGTGAACTTTGAGATTGGAATTCGATTTGGGGCGTCGTCAGTCGGATGCGACATCATTCCGGAGTTCATCGAAGGTGCTCGCGTAATAGATGGTCACCTCCGCTCCCTTGGCGCAATTTCACCGGAAGCTACGACAATGTTTGGATATGGCGACATCTGTGGCCTACCATATGGCGATCAATCATTCGACGTCGTAGTTGTTCGGGAGGTACTGCAGTATCTACCAGATCCTACGGTTGCAGTAGCCGAAATCTTCAGGGTGCTAAAGCCCGGTGGTCGAGTAATCGTTGAAGATCTAGAGGATGACCTCTACATCGTCGAACCACCAAATCCCGACTCTTTCATACTCCTGCATGGAGCTATTGCGAACCTCCAAAAGATGAAGGGCGGAAACCGTAACGTCGGGCGCCGCCTAGCGCCACTACTTCACTTGGGCGGTTTCGAAGTCACAAAGGTGTCAACCCTCACCGAAGGTGATTTTGTAGACACTACTAGCGCCTCCTACGAGCGCGCCTTTGTAATAGATCAACTTATCTCAGCTCGATCCGAGATAATCGATAAAGGCGTACTTACGAGCGACGAGTTTGACTCGAACATAGAAGACCTAAAGTCCCAACCATTCCACCCACAATTTCGAATGAACGGAAGGATAGCGGTACAGGCTAGAAGACCTCGCTAGGTGCATCTCAGCCGAGTGCTATTTGCACGACTAAGGTAAACAGGGTCAATTGTTTGCCTAGGTTTGAATAGTCAGGTCGGTCGATGTTCAAAAAGATCCTCGTAGCAAATAGAGGCGAGATAGCTATTAGAGCTTTTCGAGCCGCCTCAGAGCTCAAGATAACTACCGTTGGAATCTATGCCTATGAGGATCGCTACTCCCTGCATCGCCAAAAGGCTGATGAGAGTTATCAGATCGGAGAGGCGGGGCACCCGCTTCGATCGTATCTCGACATCGATCAAATTGTAAAGATTGCCAAAGAGGCAGGGGCAGATGCAATCTATCCCGGATATGGCTTTCTCTCAGAAAATCCCCTCTTAGCTGAAAAGGCCCTCGAGGCAGGCGTAACCTTCATCGGTCCATCGGTTCGCGCCCTCGAGCTCGCCGGAAACAAGATGAACGCCATCGCAGCTGCACGAAGGGCCAACATTCCAACCCTGAATTCAATTGGACCAATCGGTGAAGGAGACGACTTTGCCGATGTCGAAAAGACATTTACCTTTCCAGTCTTTGTAAAGGCTGCCGCCGGTGGCGGAGGACGCGGCCTTCGAAGGGTCGACCGAGTAGCCGATCTGCGACAGGCAGTTACAAGTGCCATGGCTGAAGCCCAACTAGCCTTCGGGGACGCAACTGTCTTTATAGAAGAGGCAGTAGTCGATCCCCGCCACATTGAAGTTCAGATACTCGCCGATAATTCGGGGAACGTCGTTCACCTCTACGAGCGTGACTGCTCGATTCAGAGGCGACACCAAAAGGTAGTTGAAATCGCTCCAGCGCCAAACCTCGATCCAACCATCCGAGATGCGATCTGCGCGGATGCCGTAGCGTTTGCTCGCTCGATCAACTACTCAAATGCTGGCACGGTAGAATTTCTCCTCAACAAAGATGGCAGACACGTCTTTATCGAGATGAACCCACGTATTCAAGTAGAACACACCGTTACCGAAGAGGTAACAGGCATCGACTTAGTTCAATCTCAAATCAAAGTTGCTGCAGGTTATAACCTCGAAGAGCTCGGGTTAAGCCAAGAGACGATCACGACCAAGGGTGCCGCACTTCAGTGTCGAATCACCACTGAAGATCCATCCGACAACTTCCGCCCAGATACTGGAAGGATCGCCGCCTATCGTGCCCCAGGTGGAGCCGGGATTCGATTAGATGAAGGAACGTATAGTGGCGCAGAGGTGCTGCCGTACTTCGACTCGATGTTGGTGAAGCTAACCGCCAGAGGTCGAACATTTCCTGAGGCGATACTTCGCGCCGATCGCGCTCTGCGAGAGTTCCGGATCCGAGGCGTAGCAACTAATATCGGCTTCCTTGAGGCGCTCCTTGGCGATGAGGACTTTAGGAGCGGCGACATCGATACGTCGTTCATCGAAAATCACCAAGACCTCCTCTCGAGCAAGTACGGAGCCGACCGAGGAACTCGACTACTCAACTACCTCTCTGACGTCTCAGTAAACCACCCCAATGGCACCGCGCCAACGGTTCTGAACCCCAAGGTAAAGCTTCCCAATATCGACCTTACACTTCCGGCACCAAAGGGAAACAAGGAGCTACTCGATGAAGTTGGCCCGATACGCTTCGCCGAACTACTTCGAGCCAAAAAAGAGGTATCGATTACCGATACCACCCTTCGCGACGCTCACCAGAGTCTCTTAGCAACTCGCCTGAGGACATACGATATCCTCGCAGTAGCGCCCTACTACGCCAGGCTCATGCCTTCGCTCTTTTCAATCGAGGCTTGGGGAGGAGCAACCTACGACGTTGCCCTTCGGTTTCTAAAGGAAGATCCATGGGAGCGACTTGAGGCACTCCGGGAGAAGGCGCCCAACATTCCAATTCAGATGCTACTACGTGGTCAATCGACAGTTGCATATAGCCCTCAACCAAAAGAGGTTGCTCGATCCTTTGTGCGCGCCGCCAAGGAGTCTGGGATCGATATCTTCCGAATATTTGACGCTCTAAACAACGTCGAGATTATGCGCCCTGAGATCGAAGCCGCCCTTGAATTTGGGGGGCTCGTCGAGGGAACCCTCTGCTACACCGGCGACATGCTAAATCCCAATGAAAAGACCTACACCCTCGACTACTACTTACGTATAGCAGCGCAATTAGTCGATATGGGGTCGCACATACTTTGCATCAAAGATATGGCGGGACTCGCAAAGGCGCCATCAGCCAAATTGCTGGTAAAGGCGCTTCGGGAACGTTTCGATCTGCCGGTCCACTTCCATACCCACGATACAGCAGGTGGCCAGCTAGCCACATATCTGGCAGCCGTCGAAGCAGGCGTTGACGTGATCGATGGGGCGAGCGCATCGATGGCAGGTACCACATCGCAACCGAGCCTCTCCGCAATTATTGCAGCTCTTCAATACGGAGAGAGAAGCAGTGACGTTCCACTCGAAGGCGCACTTGCACTGGAGCCCTACTTCGAAGCGGTTCGCCACCTCTATGCCCCATTTGAGTCAGGGCTCGCATCTCCCACTGGTCGGGTCTACATGCATGAGATTCCAGGTGGACAGCTATCGAACCTCCGACAGCAGGCGATAGCCCTAGGCCTTGGTGAGAGATTCGAGATGATCGAGGAGATGTACGCCCACGTCAATCGAATCCTGGGAAACATCGTCAAGGTCACTCCATCGTCAAAGGTAGTCGGCGATCTCGCTCTCGGCTTGGTTGCGGCCAACGCCGATCCGATTGAGTTTGAGAAAAATCCTGAAAACTTCGACCTTCCGGACTCTGTGATCAACTTTCTATCGGGGGAACTTGGCACGCCGGCGGCTGGATGGCCGGAACCATTTAGAACCAAAGCTCTATTGAACCGAAATATCAAATACAGCGGAGTCCCAGATCTAGACGAAGATTCCAAGCACCTTCTAGAAGAAGAGAACCCTCGCGCGGCACTAAATAATATCCTCTTCTTAGGGCCAACCAAAGAGTACTTGGAGTCGCAGGAGAAATTTGGAAGACTGACCCTCCTCGAGACGAAGGCCTTTTTCTACGGCCTTGAAGCCGGCGAAGAGACGGTGGTGCACCTCGAGCCAGGCATCGACCTCTTCCTAGCTGTCGATGCCATCGGAGCACCAGACGATCGCGGCATCAGAGACGTCTACTGTCGTCTTAATGGACAGCTCAGAGTAATTCCAGTCCGCGATCGTTCAGTTGAGTCGAGCGCTCCGATCAACGAACGGGCTGACCTAAGCCGTCCGGGCCATATTGCAGCTCCATTCTCCGGAGTGGCGACCGTTGCAGTCGTAGAGGGAGATCACCTAGAGGCAGGGCAGACGGTTGCTACGATCGAAGCCATGAAAATGGAGGCCGCTATAACAACTCCGGTATCTGGACGTGTAGCTAGAGTCATAACAAATGGACCGACCAAGGTCGAGGTAGGTGACCTGCTAATCGAGGTGGATGTTACCAAGTAGCCTGGTTATGTGACACCGAATTGGCCCAACTTTACACCTTGACACTGTCCAAAATTGCACAACCTTCGCTGGGCGACTTCAATCTGATCGATATCACATCTCCTTTGAATCGCTACTGAAAGAAGGGGACGTCACGTTTTGAAATTCAACAAGTAACTCAGCTTCTCCCCGATGACTATTGCGTTAAGAATTATGAATGAAGTATCGACGAATCACAAGAAAGGCACCGCTAATAGCTTCGCGATCCCGCAAGTACAAAAGCTATCATTCCACTTTTTACACCCCTTCGATCACTAAAGCTCTGTTTACTCTTGGTCACTGAAACGCAATAGTTCATCATGGCCCGATGAAAATTGACTCACTGCCAATTCAAATGAAGCGCGCGCGTCGTAACACCTCAGCCACCCCACGAAAATATAAAGTACGACAAACAACACGGTTCACCCAACCCACAGACAACACGCATAGAAACGCCACCCCAACCGATTGCCGAATGGCAACTCGACGAGATGGCGTTGCTCGTAGTCAGATACTAGAAAGACCTCGATGTTACGCTAGCACCACCGATTTTATGGACACGACTGGTTGGTTGAGGTTGAGATTCGCAGCTGATCCTAGGAAGGTTGCATCGCCAAAGGAGAAGACTCCACCATCAGATGCAACTAGCCAGTAGCCCTTTCCATCGGGGGTTGCTGTTATGCCTACTATTGGTTCATTTAGGGTCATGTTTCCAGTTGAGCCATAGAAGGTTGCATCGCCAAAGGAGAAGACTCCACCATCTGATGCAACTAGCCAGTAGCCCTTTCCATCGGGGGTTGCTGTTATGCCTACTATTGGTTTATTTAGGGTCATGTTTCCAGTTGAGCCATAGAAGGTTGCATCGCCAAAGGAGAAGACTCCACCATCTGATGCAACTAGCCAGTAGCCCTTTGCATCTGGGGTGCTTGTTATGCCCACTATTGGCTTGTTTAGAGTCATGTTTCCAGTTGAGCCATAGAAGGTTGCATCGCCAAAGGAGAAGACTCCACCATCAGATGCAACTAGCCAGTAGCCCTTTCCATCGGGAGTTGCTGTGATCCCTACTATTGGTTTGTTCAGGGTCATGTTTCCAGTTGAGCCATAGAAGGTTGCATCGCCAAAGGAGAAGACTCCACCATCTGATGCAACTAGCCAGTAGCCCTTTGCATCTGGGGTGCTTGTTATGCCTACTATTGGTTTGTTGAGATGCGTATTTGATAGAGAACCATAGAAGTTTGCACTTCCGTAGGTAAATACTCCACCGTCATTTGCAGCTATGTAGTATCCGGGGCGGAAGGTAGTACTTGCATAATTTCCGATAATGAACGTCTGGCTGATTCGATAAGGCGCGTAAGTTCCATCCCCACCTCTTGTAATGTCAACGATGCAATTACCAGAGGCCAGGAACGTCACGGTGTAGTTCGAAGCTGAACAATTTGCTGTAGTGGTTGGATCTATCGAGACGGTCACGCTTGTGTCAGAACTCGTACCAGTGCCACTCCCCGGCGTCGCTGAGATTATATATGTGCCACCAGGGCCACTAGATGAAGTTGGGGGAGGCGAGCTTGTTACTGAAAGTGTCGATGAGCTTTGATTCTGAAGTGGTGTTCCGTACTCCACAAAGTCGTAATTTGAATCTTGGACGTAGAAGTTATCGAGGCTATCTAACCCCATACCAACGGCATAACTAGCTAGCCCAGTCACGAGCACTGTCGGAGTGCTGTAACTTCCGCTGCTACCGAGAGGAATCTCATATAAACTCGAAGCTGCGCTGTTTACGAAAAATACATTTCCATATGAATCGACAGCTAGGTAGTTAGCCCCATTCGAAGTCGTGGTCGCCAACGTGATCGGCGTATTGAATCCACCACCGCCATTTGGAGTAGATTCGTAGACACTACCCGTATTGTAATCGTCGTAGAAGAGATTGCCGGTGCTTGAAACCGCTATCCCAGCATAAGTATCGCCGCTGATTGTGATTCCCGTCGACGTTAGAGTCCAGGTACCTGAAGAAGATGTCGCGTGCTCAATTGCATGGGTGCTTTGATCAGCAAAGTACAGTGATCCATCCGGCGCGATTGCTAACCCGATAAGCCCACTACCTGTGGTTGCTATCGTCGTCTGGGCAAAGCAAGAGGTGTCAGGCGCCGCTGTAGCCGCAGAACATGTTGGGTCGAGAAATTGGGAGTAGCCTTGAGCCGTCGTCCCTTGCTTGGCAAATTCATAGACCGTATTATTTCCATTGTCAGCGACGAAGAGGTCACCTGAAGTATTGATTGCGAGTCCGTTTGGTTGATTTCCACTCGAAAATTGAATTACCTCTTGAGGAGTGCCCCAAGTATTAGAACCACTGTAAGGGACTTCCCAAATTCCTCCGTTATCCGAGCCACCACTGCAGGTACCTGAACCCGCCGTGCCTGTATCGGCAATAAAGGCATTTCCACTCTGATCGAACACCACTCCCCTTACGGCAAGCGGGGTGCCCGATGTGCAGCCGTTAGCAGTACTCACTACTGCATCTGAAAGGACCGTAGCTATTGGATTCGAACTCGCAGATGCCGTTTGAGTGTTCACCATGATGGCGGCACAGGCAAGAAAGAGAGAAAGTCCTATGCTTAGAACTCCCGCCGATGGGCGCAAACTTGCAAAGTTGAATCGTGAAATTACTCTACTCATGCATAGATGAATCGGACTCCTTTTGCGAAAACTAAATATTATCTGGACCAGAAATCCAAAAATTTCAGGAAATTGAAAAAGTCGTCACCATAAAAACTTTGTGCAGCTGTAGCTAGGAACTCTCAAGACGGAGCAGAACCATCTTTCAAACTATATGGTCAGCTTGCGAATGGAATTAGACTCAAAAAGGCGTCGATTTCGACAATAAGAAGCAACAGAATACCAAGGAACAGCTGTAACGCCACCGGTGGCCCTATAAGTATCTAACTGGTTAACCTTTCCAAGATGCTCCACATACCTCTCCTTAATACCCAAGATAAATAGGTGGCGTCGATGAAATTAATAGAAACGAGGAATAGTCCGTTAGTGGGATTTAGCCGGAAATTAAAAAGTGACGTAGTCAAACCTGTTGAGATCTCAAAGCCGAATCATTGAGGAGCTATTAGACGAGTTAGGTACCTTGGAGGCTACGTTGACGTATCAGTGGTATTTTTCAAATTGAATTTAGGACGTCATTCAATTTGAAGGTTTCAAAGACTATCCAGGTCTAGGATCACTCCCAGCAGTTATTTCTCCATGGTCCGATAAGAAAGATTTCGTAAGGGTCACTACTTTAAATTCCACAGATAGGATCGTCGCCTAATGGATCGCCTGTAGCTGCATATGCTCTGGCGCGGGAACCTCCGCACCAGTTGGAATACGAGCAACCGCCACACTTTCCAACAAAGTTGGCACTACGAATATCTTTTAGAAGTTGGTCTTCTTGATAGATCTCAACGATCGATCGATCGCGGATGTTGCCGAGGCTAAGTGGCAGGAAGCCCGATGGGAAGACGTCTCCAGTATTGGAGATAAAAATAATACCTTTGCCGTCACGTGTTATTGCTGGCGGTATGTGGCGGTCTCCGCTCGCCTCTCCAACAAGGTTTTTCATCCGAGAGTTAAGCTCGCCATATAGAACACCCTGTGGAAGAAGAAGCTTGTCTTCACCCTCGCCACCGCGGAGTTCGTTAGCAACCCTTCGATACATCGGTCCTTCAACGGTACGGACGGTTAATCCATATCCCGTGGCGTCATAGAGAAAGCGCGCAACGTCTTCAGCATCTTGGGGCTTGAGTTCTAGCATTTCGGTACCACGACCAACACTGATCAAGAAAAATATCTCCCAGATCGCAACTCCCCTATCGAGAAGTGCTTTGGCAACCTCGGGGAGTTCGATGACATTTCGGGACATAACTGTAGTATTTACCTGCACTGAAAAGCCAAGTCGCTTTGCCAACTCCATGGCATCGAGAGTCTTTTCAAAGTGGTCGCCGATGCCTCTAATAGAGTCATGGGTTGATCCTATGCCATCTAGCGAGATCGAGAGGGCCTTTACCCCTAAGTTGCGCACTGCAGTTAAGCGCTCTTCATTGAATAGCGGGCTAATCGCTGGCGAGAGGGCTGCTTTGATTCCAACTCGCTTGCTTTGAGTAAGAATCTCCTCGAGGTCGCTCCGCATCAAAATGTCACCGCCGGTCAAAACCAAGATCGGCGAAGGCGTTCCGAATTTAGCTATCTCTTCAATCATGGCTAGTGCTTCATCGGTTGAGAGTTCTCCTGCGGGAGCAGTAGAGATTGCTTCTGCTCGACAGTGGTGACATGCAAGTGGGCATGCCTTGGTCGACTCCCAAAAGATCAGAATTGGACTTCGATTCGTTCGCTCCTCCATGATATCGCGACCATGCTCGATCTGCCCATGGTGCGTAACAACCGAATGATTAGCCAAGTCCGAGGGGAGAGTTACTGGGTCAGATGAAATCGTCATTTAGAACCAACCTTTTACGGTACAGAAATTCTTGACCGCTACATAAATACTTCTATGTAATAAAAGATAACGTTCGAGAGTTGGTGGTTACGGTGGCCAATAGTCCCAACCCTTAGTGGCGATCTGCCCAAAACTAAATACTTCCTCTATATTGCAGACGAAAATGGCCACCCATTGTAAGCAATCGGATCTTTTCCGCCGCGGACGAGATAGTCGTTGTAACCATTGAGCCACTTTTCGTGGAGGGCTTGCATCGTCGAGGTACAAGTGGAGGGCTCTAGAAGGTCAGTCGCTTTTGGAAATTCACGCAACATCGCTACTAAAACTGCAAAGGTCATCTTCGTATCCTCGAGGGCGTTATGGAATCCGCCGCTTTCCACTTGATAACGGACACAAAGGGCATCTAAGTTTCGACGGCCCTTTCGATAGGGCTCTAAGTGACGATCGAGGACGAGTGTATCAATCACTGGTGCATTGAAGCCGTAATCTATCAGCGACTCGCCCAGGATTGCCTTAGCGGCAAAGTTGACCATTGAAAGGTCGAATGCGACGTTCATACCAACTACAAACCAGCCACTTTGACTAGCTTTGAGCAGACTTAAGACAATTTGGTAAAGTCCGTCCCTGAGGTCACTTCCGACTCTTTCTGCTACCTCAGAGGAGATGCCGTGAATAGCAGATGCCTCGGAGGGAATCTCAACGCCGGGATAGACCAAGGAATAGAGTTGGCTCGCGAGGCTGTTCCCGAGGTAGGTAAGTATCGAATAGCTAACCGGCAGGTCGCGGGTAACGTCGATTCCAGTCGTCTCCAAGTCGAAGACTAGAAAAACATTGTCATCGATGAACGGTATGCCGCTTGCCGTATCGGTAGTCACCTAACTGTAACCCATCTCCTCATGTAGAATCCGACAACAACTCCAAGGAGCGCCAAGTCGATCTCATCTGTTCCTACACGTTATCAGGTGGAACTACAACCTAGAAAAAATGGGCTGAGATAATGCGTCGGACTTTAATGTACCTCTCCAAATTCCGAATAAACGGCTACTTGACAGGTAATGAGTTAATACTGTTGACGCCACGCTGAGGAGCCAACAAGGAACTTCTACGCAAGATGAACGAGATCAGAGAGCCAAGAAGAATTACCCACATCTTGCCAACTAATTGGCCCTTGAGAGCAATCGCAAGTGGTATCTGAGCAAGAGTCAAGAAGAGAACGGAGTCCACAAACTCCCCGAACAATCCCGAAACCAAGACGGCAGCTGCGAAGTTACGCTTTGCAAGAGGAGTAAAGATCGCAAAGTCAACAGTTTCAGAGATCAAGAAGGTAAAGCCAGATGCGAAGGCGAGTTTGGGCGAGGAGATAAAGTACGAAATGAACGCCCCGAGCAATATCGCAACTACGCCCGGCAGAGTGCCGGCACTTCGCTGGAGTAGGTCACGTGAGACAAGTGCTAGGGAAGCTAGGTAGACACCCGATGGTGCGTATAATCCAAAACCGACTGGCAAGACGTGGGCTCCCGGAATAACCTTTCCGATATGTCCAATCATATAGTTGGCGCCAACTATCGAGCCAACGTACATTACAAATGCCACGGCCGCTACAAGTGTGGTCTTTCGCGACATCTCTCTCAAAGGGTTCAACTCCTACTATCTCCCACTTATCCGATCGAAGCTTGCATACAGGCTATCGATCCTTGCTATCTCGTTACTCGTCAAGCCGTCTCCAAATTCAAAGACCATAGGCTTGATCGCTATCCCACCCCTTGCGTTAAAGTCACCGTAGACGCGAATCGCAACTGGCGAGATCTTAGAGATGATGTCATTTGTGATCTGATTTATGCAGTCTTCGTGGAATGCTCCGTGGTTACGGTAAGCAACTAAATAGAGCTTCAGGGACTTACTTTCAACGCAAAGCTCATCGGCGATGTAGTCGATCCAAACTTTACCGTAGTCAGGTTGACCCGTCATTGGACAGAGGCTTGTAAATTCGAAGCAGTCGAGGCCGATCACGAACTTTCTACCCTTGTGGGGATTAGCGAATGTTTCGATAATTTCGGCGCTTGGGGCGTCATAGTTGTACTTTGTGGAATTTGAACCAAGGTGGGTCAAATTACTTGTATCGCTAGCCACGTCAACTTCCTAAGGTATTAATTTACGGCTATCGATTCTAACCGTTATTGCTAGTTATCGAAGGCGCAGGATCACTTAGATTCAACTTTGCAAAGGCGCTTCGACGGATTTGGCATGAGTCGCAAGTTGTACAAGCCAAAGAGCCAACTGGATCATAACAGCTAATAGTCAATTCATATGGAACACCTAATTCAAGGCCACGTTGGATTATCGCGTCCTTAGTCAAATCGAGAAGCGGCGCATGAATTGAATAAGTTCCACGACCCTCAACTGCTGCTGCTGTGGCTAGGTTCGCCATTGCTGCGAATGAGTTCAAATACTCTCCACGACAATCCGGGTAACCTGAGTAGTCAACTTGATTAGCCCCTATGAACATGTCAAATGAACCGATTGTCTCTGCCATTGCAAGGGCAAAAGAGAGAAAGATAGTATTTCGAGCAGGGACATAAGTGATAGGAATCTCACTCCGAGCCATTGGGTCATCGCCGTGCGGTACTTCAATATCGCTCGTAAGCGCAGAACCACCAAAGATCCTTAGGTCTATCTTTGCTACCCTGTGGTCGGTAACTCCCATAGCGGCCGCTACCGCCTTTGCCGAAGCCAATTCGACTGCATGGCGTTGGCCGTAGTCGAATGAAAGGGCCGACACTTCGTACCCCTCGCTCTGAGCGATCGCTAATGTCGTCGCCGAGTCCAGGCCGCCACTGAGTAAGAGAACACACTTTTTATTCATCACAGAACGAGTCTAAAGAGATGAAGAAGCGCCCTTTTAAAAATCCCCTCAAAATCTTTGCAGCGTTAACTTTCCGATTATCCCAACGCCACAGCGATTAACAGCCAATCCAAATTATTCGAGGCGAAAGACGACGGGAAATCGTCAGTCAAACGACATCGAATCGATTTACCTCTACCTAAATTGATTGTGTCCCCGTACGCCACTTCAGACAGAATCCTAGGTCCCGTTGAAGAACGTCACAAAATTAATAGCCGTTGACACTCTGCGCCAATTTGGCCTCGGCTTTTTTACCATCACCTTTGCCATAAAGGCACAAGAACTCAGATTCAGTGCATTTGGCCTCGGGGTAGTAACTACGCTATCGGTACTTGTTAGCATCGCGATAACTCGCTTCGTTGGCGAACGAATAGGTGGCACAACGTCAATTCGCACCTTTCTTCTGTTATCTGGCCTACTTATGGCTGCCACCGGTGCCTTGATTGGATTTACCAACGGGACACCGATCTTTATTGCGACGGCCTTACTTGGCTTTCTGCCCCCACTTGGTGGACAATTTGTAGCAGCCCTGGTAGAAGGGCAACTCGCCCACACCGTCGAATCCAAGAGAACTGATACCTTCGCTCGTTACGGCTTGGCCACAACGTCAGCTGGTGCCATCGGTGCACTCGCTGCAGCGCTGCCTCACTACTTAGGAGCGTCTAACACCGCGGCTGTTACTGATATGAATCTGGTATACGCAATTATCGGAATAGCCGTATCTCTCTTCGCCGTCACGAGTAGCGGAATCGAAGAAGGCAATCCTGTAGAATTGCCAGTCAAAGTCAAGGAAGTAATATCGCTTCAGAGCAATAAAAACATTTCCCGTCTAGCACTTCTCTTTGTCGTAGATTCGACGGGTAGCGGAACCGTGACCCCCGCATTAATAGCCTTTTGGCTTCACCAGAAGTACCAGATGACACTCAGCCACCTAGCGCTCCTCTACTTCATAATGGCGATTCTCAACTCTGTTTCATTTCCATTAGCAGCACGAATTGCAAAGAAAATAGGGCTACTCAACACCGCCGTCTTCACCCACATACCCTCATCACTTCTCCTTATCGCTGTGCCATTCTCAGGAAGTGCCACCATTGCGAGCCTGTTGCTGATTGCTAG
>JAKAZZ010000064.1 GCA_021826315.1 Actinomycetes bacterium | reverse complement strand
AGGCAAATTCAAATGGGCCACATGGATAATTGACACCAAGGCGCATGGCGAGATCGATATCTGCCGCGCTAGCTATCTTTGACCCCTCGATTTCGCATGCGATATTTACCACTCCCGCTATGGTTCGAGCGACCACTAATCCTGGGATGTCATCTACTTCGATCAACTCGATCGCACAACTCGCCATGAGCGCCCTTACTTGAGCGACTTGATCATCGGTGACTGACTTTGATCGAGCAAAGGCGATAGCCGACGTCCGGTCTACATCGACGTAGGTATCGATGACAATAGCTCCCTTTGCTCCATGGACAACCTCAAGATCATTGGCGCAACGTCCATCGGTAATCGTAATTGTGGTGCCGTCGAGAAGATGGCTATCAGGTCCATGATTGAATGCAAGAGAGAGGCTTGAATTCTTAAGAAGCGGACGAAGCTCTTCGCCAATTATTCCGTTGAAGGTAAAGCCGTGTTTGTCTTTGCTAGTTTCACTCAACTTGGAGGTGCCATCATCGACGTCGCCACCCACTTTTGTATCGACGCCTCTTGCGTTACCTGCGCTCTGGCCGTAGCTGTAGATTCCTTGTCCGCTCTTTCTACCGAGATGACCTGCTGCAACCAATTCTCTTTGACGAATTGATGGACGATACTTTGGGTCGTAGTAGAGCTGTTCAAAGACGCTTTTAGTGACTGCTTCATTGACATCGTGGCCGATGAGGTCCATTAGTTCGAAGGGTCCCATCCTAAAGCCGCCGCACTCGACCATCAAGCGATCGATATCTCGGGGCGTAAGCGACGACTCATCTAATAGTCGCCAACTGCTGGAATAGAAGGGTCGAGCTACCCGATTCACGATGAATCCTGGAGAGACTTGAGCTGAGACTGCGCTCTTTCCAATCCGTGCTGCAAATTCGAAGGTTGCAGTAATCGTCTCTGCTGCAGTCGCCTGTGTTGGCACGATCTCAACTAGCTTCATGTGGGTGGCAGGGTTGAAGAAGTGTAGACCAATTGTGCGCGCGGGGTTGGATAGGCCACTAAAAATAGCGTTAGGTGAGAGTGAAGAGGTGTTCGTAGCCAAAATAGCGTGGGGTTCTAGGTGCTTTTCTAAGTTGGCGAAGAGCTCTTGCTTGAGTGGTAAGTTCTCAGCGATTGCCTCGATGACAAGGTCGCACGCGGCGAGTCCTTCGATCCTATCTACTACTGAAAGTTCGACTTGGCTAAGTGCTATCCCAGGGGCTTTGCCGGTTGCAATTCGCTTTTCGATCTGCTCTAAGGCGAGTTGGAGCTGTGACTTTGCAAAGGGAAGATTTACGTCGTAGAGGATAACGCTAAAACCGCCATAGATGATCGCCTCGGCGATCGATCTTCCCATTACGCCAGCTCCAACGACACCTACCTTTTTTATCTCCGACGGGGTGAATAGGGCGGCACCTGCTTCTCTATGTTCTGTTGCGTCCTGGCTAGTGGTGAATTCAGTCAAAATAATCTTCCCTGTAGGTTCGATATTTGGCGTTGGCATATCTACTAATTTTTGTATTTGTTTGAAACTCTATCGCAGATCGACCTTGCGATCCCTGACAATTCGATGGCCGAAGTTGTTCCAACATGCATTGTTGCTTACCCTATCAATAAAGACAGTAGGGGCAATCTCGAAGGGAGTACTCATTTGTAGGTGTTTCCTGCTCCGATACTTCGTACCTAATGCGTTTCAAAAAGTCCGGAGCTTTGTTTCGATCACCTAGCGTTCTATCCTCATCGGCCTACATCCTCGGTGATATCGGGCCTAGTTGATAGGTTGACTCGGCGTTTTCAGATAGGACTAATCTTCGTACACCTTCGTCGTCGATAAGACCGTATACGCCCCGAGCATTTTTAGCGATCCCTGGGACCCCTGGCCAGTCGGTACCAAAGATCATCTTTCTGGCGAGGCGGTTGAAGTTGTGGTTCTTGTAGTACTCCTTCAGTCGACTCGGTGGCAAGCCAGATAGCTCAATGTAAACGTTCTCTTTGATGAGCGCCATGAAAGCTGCCGCGTCGTACCACCAACCTCGACCTCCATGGGCTAGGACGATCTTTAATCTGGGAAAGTCGCGGGTTACGTCGTCTAGGAGAATCGGATCGGCAAAGGAGTGGCTACTTCCTGGAAAGGTAGATGTACCGCAGTGGACGACTAGTGGGATCTCCTCTTCTACGCACCTCTGGTATGCGGGGTATAAGCTTCTGTCATTGGGTGCAATACCCGCGTGTACAGGGTGAAGCTTTAATGCAGCAATTCCAAATGAGAGTTGGCGATCGAACTCTTCGTCGATGGGGTAGTGCAAGTGAGGGTTGACGTTGCCGATTATCCCAATGCGGTTCGGATTTGCCTCGCGAATTGGCAGCAAGTCTTCAATGGGTTGAATTCCGGTTGCCTTTGGAGAGTACTCGCACAATAGTAGGGCTCCATCTACCCCCTCTTCAGCTAGGTATTCGTCGAAGCTGCCAGGCCTGATGGTACCTTCGTCATCGTAGACGCGGCTTGCAACCTCCTTATCGCCAAATTCATCAGCCCAACTCCTCCACGCCTCTTTAAGGGTTGGGATTTTCGCTGCATGAAGATGAGTATCGATAAGGCGATAGCCGTCTATCACTTATAGGCCCCTTACTAATTCAGTATCTACTCCGATTGCACCGACCATTTGAGAGCCTCCAGCATTTCCAATTGGGCCCTCGCGTCCAAGAAGTGTGAGTTCGAAGAAGTCTTTGTTATCTTGAACGTGGGCCTCTTCGCCCTCTGGAACTCTGCGATCCTGCCAGATGGCATTGGTTGGGCATGCTGGCTCACAGGCTCCGCAATCGATGCACTCAAAAGGATTGATGTAGAGCTTCTTGTCGCCTTCGTAGATGCAATCAACGGGGCACTCATCGACGCAGGACTTATCCATCGTTCCGATGCATTGGCTGGTGATTACATATGGCATATTCGTTCCAATCTATCTTTCATTCTTCTTTATTGTCGCTTTACTCTTAATTCGAAGTGCATTGTTTGGAGTCGTTGATATTTTGGCTAAATCGATCTGGCTCGTTTTCGCACTGTGTGATTGGTCGACGAGCAGGTAGTGTTCACTCTTACTCGTTGAGGTTGAAGTTACACTATCTTAGGAAGCTAGCCACATAGGGATGTTTTGCGGGAGAGTTAACCTTTATTGTCTGAGGAGTGTCCCGGCGCTAGGTGTTCCTTGGGGTCGATCCTTACCACGGCATTGTTTATAGCAGTTGCCGCCTCGCCGAATCCGACTGCTATTAGCTTTACTTTGCCGTCGTAAGTTGCTATATCTCCTGCAGCGTATATTCCATCGACGTTCGTCTCCATTTTGGTATTTACCAGTATGTGGCGGTTCTCTATAACATCAATACCGAGTGCCTTTATAGAGGCGACGTTGGCGTTGAAACCTAGCGCTGCAACGATGCGATCACAGTTGCGATAGATGACCTCGTCGCCCTTTGTGATCTCAACCTTTTCAAGGCGATCGTCACCTAGGAGTGACGTTACTTCAGCGTCCGTTATCACTTCAACGCTAGATTCAAAGAGCTCTTTGACGCTTGCTTCGTGCGCTCGAAATTCACTCCGACGGTGCACTAAGGTAACGCTTTTAGCCACCTCTTTTAGCATGAGGCAGTAGTCGATTGCGCTATCGCCGCCCCCAACGACGACTACATCTAAATCTTGTAGTTCGGTGGGGTTGGGAATGAAATATAGGAGGCCCTCGCCGCTGAAGTTACGGGCAGCGGGAAGTGGCTTTGGCGTAAACGTGCCTACGCCTCCCGAGATCAAGGCTGCTCGAGTATGAATCTTCCTACCAGAGGCCGTTTTGAGGGTGTGGATATTGCTATCTAAATTGACGCTTCGACCAGTGACAGACTCTCCTAGTAGGAAGGTTGGATTGTACTTCAGCGCCTGCTGATGTAGGCCCTCTATGAGCTCTCGCCCGAGAATCTGTGGAAATCCCGCTACGTCGTAGATCTTTTTCTCGGGATAGAGCGCAGCGACTTGGCCTCCGACCACGCTGAGCGAGTCGATCACTACGACGCTCTTTCCCCTGAAACCGGCGTAGTAGGCACCGTAAAGTCCGACCGGCCCGCCCCCTATTATCGCAATGTCATAGACTTCATCGGTAATCTCACTCGTTACCTCTTCGGCTGGATTTTCATTGTCGTGGGTCGTCGCTGTCACTTCGATGAACTCTCCTTGTTAGGTGGCATAAATTTGTTTCTTTGTTTCATACGGATCGGTGAATCGTCATGCAAGGAGGCCACGGGCTTGTTCTCGTAACTCCACACGTCGCACTTTTCCAGTTGCGGTAGTTGGGAACGCAGGCACGAAGACGATCTTACGAGGGCGTTCAAATGAGGGGAGACCCTCGCGGCAGTGCGTAATTAGCTCCTCTTCAGTTGCTGACGCACCCTCGTTTAAGATGACGAAGGCGACAGGCTTTTCTAGCTGATCCTCGTCGATGGCACTTACCACTACCGCCTGTGCAACTGCATCGTGCTTTACGAGTTCCTCTTCGACCTCCGTAGGCGAGACCCAAATTCCAGAGGCTTTTAGCATATCGGAGGTTCGTCCAAGGCAGCGGTAGTAACCGTCGCTGTCCTGGGCGTAGGTGTCGCCGGTGCGAAGCCACTCACCTTGAAAGACCTCTCGCGATGCGTCGTAGCGACTGTAATAGCCAATTGCAGTGGAATCTCCCTTGACATATAGAGTTCCAACCTCACCTATTTGGCAATCGGAACCGTCGTCCTTTAGGATCTTCAATTCATAGCCTGGGACAGCTACTCCTGTTGTGCCTGGCTTTACCTGCGTCTCACGATTGGAGAGAAAGATATGAAGCATCTCGGTCATGCCTATTCCGTCCAGAATATCAAAGCCAAATCGAGTAGTGAACTTTGAATAGAGTGAGGGTGGTAAGGGTTCGCCAGCAGATGCACTAAGGCGTACGCTTGCCATCTTCTTTGAGTCGACATCGCTGTGGATCATGTTGGCGAAGAACGTTGGACCTCCAAAGAATAGGGTAGCTCCGTGGCGCTCTACCTGGTCGGCGATTAGCTCAGGCTTCGATGGACTTGCGACAAGGATTGTTGTGGCCCCTACAAATAGGGGAAAGAGGATCGAGTTGCCAAGGCCATATGCGAAGAACGCCTTAGCAGCCGATAGGGTTCGATCCTCCTCGCGAATTCCCAATACCTTTACTCCATAGTTATTAGCTGCTACTTCGATCGACCCGTGGCGGTGCATCGCACCCTTAGGCCTACCAGTGGTGCCCGAGGTATAGAGCCAAAAACAGGGTGAGTCAAAGCCGGTATAGCGTCGATCTCGATCCGCGAGCTTTGCCTCATCGATATCGCCGAGGTCCGTGTATCGATACTTAGGATCGATCACTTCTTCTCCATGGGAGTAGATGATCTCTAGATCCGGTAGGTTTGCCGCAGATAGAGCTGCTTTTATAGTCGATCTATATTGCGGCGAAATCGCGAGAGCGCGCGCACGGGAGTCAAATATCAGATCGACTATCTGTTCGCCATGGAGCATGGTTGAGATGGGAACTGGTATCGCCCCAACTCTCATGGCTGCTAGGTACGTGACGGCAAAGTCGATTGAATCTGCCATCACCATTAATACCCTCTCCTCTGGACGAATGCCATCTGTGACGAGGCGCGTTGCGAGTGAGTCGACCTTTTTCATGAGGTCGAGGTAGGTGAGCGAGCCCTCATCAGTGATGATCGCAGCCTTCTCACCGAATCCAGCCTCTACCTGACGATCTACGAGTATCTCACTCGCGTTGTAGTACCTTTGCATCTTTCCCCCCAAAAAATTGCGAAAGCTTAAGCTAAGTGGACGTATTCGTAGTCGAATGGATGATTGTTGATGCCCTTTATCGGCGGTGCAATCCAGGATGCGATCTTGCCCTGTTCGTAGACTGGACGCATCAGAGAGCGAACGAAAGTTTTGTCACTTTGACTTGGAAGGTACATATCGCGGGAGGCCTCGAACTCTTCACTTGAGATAATCTCGCCACTTGGCTTAGTCTCAATGGGAGCAAAGATACCCACTCTTCGGTTGAAGGAGGTAGCGGGAAGGCGAAGTCGGAAGTCGATCCCGAACTCTTCCAGGACCCGGTTCCACCTAGTGACACCGTTCTCACAGTCAGCTATGTACTCGTTTCGCAGAGTGTGGTTTAGGGCTGTAAGGGAGGATACTTCCCGTGACGTAATCTGACCGGCGTCGGTTACGTGCTCGATCTCAACCGTACTTGATCCAAGCAGGTGGTCGTCGTCGTGCGACTCCTCTGCCCAGCGTCCTTTGAGGCCGGTGGTGAAGTAGTTGGCTGCATTGGTAGAGATTTCGCTACCAAAGAGGTCGAGGGAGACGCTGTAATGGAAGTTCATGTACTTTTGAATAATATCAAGTGGGATTGCGCCGTATTGAGAAATGTCGTAGGTGTCGTGTTCGGCCATTACCTCGCAGCTACGGCGAACTACCCGATCGATTCCGGTTGTTCCGACGAACATGTGGTGCGACTCTTCCTTGAGCATGAATTCACAGGTTCGCGACAGGGGATCGAACGCGCTCTCTTTCAAGGTACCTAACTGATACTTTCCGTCACGATCGGTGAAGTAGGTGAACATGAAGAAGCTAAGCCAGTCAGGAGTCTCTTCGTTGAATGCACCGAGGATCCTAGGTGAATCAGACGATCCTGAATTTCTAAGGAGCAACTCGTCCGCCTCTTCTCTTCCTTCGCGACCGAAGTATGCGTGAAGCAGATAGACCATCGCCCATAGGTGACGCCCCTCTTCTACGTTTACTTGGAAGAGGTTTCTAAGATCATAAAGGCTAGGTGCGGTCAGGCCAAGATTGCGCTGCTGCTCGACCGAGGCCGGTTCAGTATCGCCTTGGATAACGATTAATCTCTGCAGATCGCTCCGATATTCACCAGGGATCTGCTGCCAAGCGTCCTCACCCTTGTGGGCTCCGAAAGCTATTTTTCTGTCTCGATCGCGCTCGGCTAAGAAGATACCCCATCTGTACTCTTCCATAGCAACGTGGCCAAATTGTGCCCACCCATCGCGGCCCACATTTACTGCGGTGCGGAGGTAGACGTCTTCAGTGGGAAGGGTTGGTCCCATCTGCTTCCACCAATTGATAAAGTTCGGCTGCCAGCTCTCGAGTGCCCTCTTCAGGCGACGATCTTCGCCGAGGTCGACATTATTTGGTATCTTTTCGTCATAATTCGCAATAGCCACGTTAATTAAATCCTCTCTTTATTGAAATTTCCTCGAAGGCCACTTCCATAGCGACGGAGCGCCCCTTCTTCTCCACTTGCATTCGGTCGATAGAAGATCCAATTCTGCCAAGCCGATAGGCGGGAAAATATCTTGGTCTCCATCGTCTCCGGACCGACAAAGCGATAGTTCGCCTCCATTCCGGTGAGGGCATCGGGGTTGAAGCTGGCCCTCTCTTCGAGGCAGAGGCGAACTTCATCTTCGTAGTCGATGTCGTCGGGGGCAAAGGTGACTAGACCTAGGCGTAGGGCTAGGTCTCCGTCGATACTCTCTTCGATGGCCTCCTCCACCTTCTCAAGGGAGGAGGTATCGCCGTAGAAGCGTGACTCAAGGCGGGTAAGGCCATTTCCCATGGGTAGTGGGCCGAAGTTCATCTTGGTCAACATAAAGTTGGCATTTGCGAGTTCATCTTCTGTGTCGATGAGGTGGTAGATACGATCGGAGGCCAGGGCTACCTCGAAGAGGGAGCCGGCTAGGAGGTTATCCCCTTCGATCAAGGTTATAAGCGACCTACTCGTTACGTCGAAGCGCTTCAGGGTTCGCTTCAAATAGTGGAGTACCTCATTTGCAAACCAGTCATCACGGTTGCTGAGGATGAGATTGTCGAAGTTGACGATCTGGCCCATATCTCCCTTGCCGCGAATAACCCAGGTTCCAACCTCTGCTTCGTTGGTGCGAAGTTCTAGTATTGCGTCATCAAGCTGTCGAATTAGCGAGAGGAGGTAGAAGTTCTCTCCTTGCCCCTTGGCAACTTCGATTGTGGAAGGTGCGCTAATACCATCGGGAAGAGTGATTGCGATCTCAGCGTAACGAAGGCCTCTATTTATGCTTACCTTGACGTAATCGTATGAGATGAGATCTTCGTCAATGACCTTCTTGAGAGGAGATAGCTCAATACCTTTGACTGGTGCATCCTTGGTGATAGAAGATGCGAGATCGGACGCGTAAGCAGCAACGTCGTTGGCGAAGGAGGCCTTAGGAATTAGAGCGTCGATCAACTTCATCGAAAGTGCCTTCTTCCCGCCAATCCCCTCGGGCTTTGTAGCGAAGTAGTCGGCGAGATCGCGACGAACGTAACGCTTGTCAACGACTCGCGTTAGTCCTCCAGTCCCAGGAAGTACACCTAGCAGGGGTATCTCTGGAAGTGAGACGGCGCTAGACCGATCGTCTACTAGGAGGATTTTATCGCAGGCCAAGGCTAGTTCGTAGCCCCCGCCAGCAGCTACGCCATTCAGGGCAGCAACGTAGACTTGTGAGGAGTTGTTGGTTGCATCTTCAATGCCGAGACGGGTCTCATTGGTAAATTTGCAGAAGTTGACCTTCCACTGGTGGCTCGATTGAGCGAGCATCTTGATATTGGCCCCAGCGCAAAAGATCTTCTCTTTGGCTGAAGTTACAACAACTACCTTCACTTGGGGGTATGTGAAGCGAAGGCGTTGCGTTATGTCGTACAACTCGATGTCTACACCGAGGTCATACGAGTTCATCTTGAGCTCGTAACCCTCTTTGATCCCGCCATTCTCATCGATGTCGATCTCGATTGTCGCTACTTCACCGTCGATCTTTAGCCGGAGATGACGATAAGAGTTTGGATCGACTTGAAATTCGACGCGTTTTGGCGCTACCGATAGTGTCTCCACTTGCCCCCCCTTAGTTCTATTTATGACAACATACTACATAAAAGTGTAGGTATGCAATATTTTGTAGAATATTTATCTCTACGTGGTAATATAAAGAAGATGGAAGGCGAAAGTGTCAAAGTATTATCTGCATCTGGCGCAAGTGCGAGCGCATTACTTTTGACTGCTCTCGGTGAATTCGTCTCTTCGCACCACGAGTACTGCTTCGCCTCAGATCTAATTGAGATCTTATCCACTGTAGGAATCGAAGAGAAGTCGTCTCGACAAGCGATCTTCCGGGCCGTAAATGACGGTTATTTGACGTCGATAAGGGTCGGGCGGCGTTCACAACTTATGCTAACGGAGAGAACCTCGAACCTTCTTGAGGTAGGGCGCGAGAGAATCTTCTCATTCCAAAGTCGTAGACAGGATGAAAGATGGCTGCTAGTTGCCCACCCTAACCTTTCAATCGACCGACAGACTCGAAAGCGACTAACTACGGCTCTCCGTTTCTACGGAGCGATCTCTCCCTATCCAGGTTTATTTGTCGGGACCAATCCTCTGTTTGGTGATCGGATCCTTGAGATATTTGCAGAGCACGCCCCAGATTCTCAAGCAATTATCGCTAAGGCAAACCCTGATGACGTAACTGGCCTCGCTGAAATGGTAACGGAACTTATCGACATTGAACTTCTCGAAAAGAGCTATCGCCACTTCATTGAGCGTTTTAGTGACTTTTGCGATGAGACTCAATACATCGGACAGGTCCTGCTTTTAGTTCACGAGTGGCGCCACTTTGCCATGGAGGACATAGAGCTCTTCGAAAGCCTTCTTCCTGAGGATTGGATCGGTCGGAAAGGCAAAGAGGTCTTTGATGAACTATATCGGAGGTGGCGCCCTCTGTGTCCGGAACTAACTTCGTTCACATAGGCGATCTACCAAATTATAGATGATGGCCTAGTTACTCCTTGAAGATTGGCACCACAGATATCTGGAATGCTCATTAGAGCCTTGCGGTTGCGACTGTTGTTTTAGGTGGTTTGGTTTCGTCACTGCGTAATATCGCGGGTTTTGAGAGATGCTCTTGTAGAGATGCGCAATCGAAAATGTCGCTACGGAAATAGCTATTTCCAGACACGTATCGATGGTTCGCTATACGAAGGAAATTGCCGGAAATGTTCCGAAGAGGGCGCTCTTTGAGTCGCCCTGCAGGACATTGTCGATCAGTGGAGCGTAGATCGATCGAAAGTCGGTGGTTACCTTGAGGTTGTCGTCGATAAGCGATGATAGGGGTGGATACTCGCCGTATATCCCGCCTTTTACGTTATCGCCAACTACAAATGAGACACTTGCGGTACCGTGGTCAGTACCTCCTCCGCCGTTGACGTTTGCTCGACGACCAAATTCACTATAAACCAGCAGCGTTACTCGACCTCGGTTTGCTGAATCTAGGTTTGAGAAGAGAGACGCAATCGCATCGTCGGCCGCTTTAAGATCGCTCTTATGGGTCGCTGCTTCATTGACATGAGTGTCGAATCCGCTCATTGAAAATGTAAAGACTCTAGTGTCAATTCCAGCGTTAATCAACGAAGCAATAGTTGCAGCGTCTTTTGAGGCGCCCGCAGAGTACGAACTTGCACCGCCCCCAGCTTGAGCGCTAATTTCGCCTATTGTCGCTGGAGTTGTCGATTTGGTAGAACCGGCAAAGAGGTGCGAGAGGTCGCTATCTAAGGTAAGAAGATCTGCGATAGACGCCGAATAGATCGAATCCATCCCTTGGTACTTTGATTGATCCGAGATGACGCCAAGTGCCGAGCTGTTCAAGACTGGTGGCAGTGGCGTCGGGGAAGTTGATAGAAGTGATGAGGCGGAGGTCTTTTCTCCGAAGGTTAGGGGTGGAACGGAGGTACCGATGGAGATTGCGGTGGTTGGTGTTGGCTTTGCGAGTTGGTCTAGGTAGCGGCCGATCCAACCAGTTGCGACGGTGTTGTCGACGGATCCTGACTGCCAGATGTCCATCGAGACGAAGTGCGAGAGGATGGGATTGGGGTACGAGACTCCCGAGACGATTGCGACCTTATTTTGGTGCCAAAGTTTTCCTAAATTTGAAAGTGAGTTGTTTATGTATAAATTGTCTTTCCCGAGCGAAGTTACATCACTTGACGAGAGGGCTAGAGGGCCCCTGAGTTGTGCATACAAGGGGTCGCTGAATGGAACGATCGTGTTCAATCCGTCGTTCCCGCCATAGAGGGTGAAGATGACGAGGACATCATGATTGCTCGGCGTTAGTGATTTCGAAGTCGTGTCGATCTTGGTAATTAGTTGGTGATTTCGGTCGAAGAGTAGGTAGCCCGATGCCGCTACTGCCGCCGATGACGCCCCCAAGGCTAAGAATTTTCTTCTAGAAATAGATGTCATATATATGCCTTTCAATCTCGATTTTTCCAGATGGTTTATTTACGCGGATTTGATTGCTAACTTGATGGGTCCTCTTCAATTCATGCGTTGATGTACTCAGGTGCAGCTAAGGCGGCAGCCACTAATTGGTACGGATTGTTAGCCCTTTGATTGAGAAGCGTGAGCGTGGGTTGTGACAGTGGCGCCATATTTAGAAGGGCGGATACCTCTTCAACGCGCGTCGATGGCGATGCCGCTTCAACTTTGGATATATCAGCAAGGCGTAAGAGATAGTTAATTACAGTTAGGCGCGAAGAGGTCGTTGAGGTTGAGACGAAGTAGCGATTTTCTGGCCACCCGCCGACATTCGGAGGGAGAAACGGAACTTGGCCCAAGCTTCGAAGGGCAGAGACAATCCGTTGAGGCGGGATGGTAGACGGATCGATCTTGAGAGCGGTTAGCGCTCCAATGAGGTACTCGAATGGCTCTTTTGTCAGTCCAGTAAGGGTCTGAGGAGAGGAAAATGCACTAC
This sequence comes from Actinomycetes bacterium, assembly GCA_021826315.1. GTDB lineage: Bacteria > Actinomycetota > Acidimicrobiia > Acidimicrobiales > Acidimicrobiaceae > Acidithrix. The sequence goes on along the minus strand of JAKAZZ010000064.1, from coordinate 3,186 downwards.
TTGAGACGATATTAGTTAGGAGATCTGAGATAGGCGTGGTTGAAGGGGAGTAGTTCTCAGCTAGCGAGGTCACGATTGGGTCATTGGGTGCAATTGGATATGCAATATGAGAAAAGACTTTTGATACTATGAAGCTAGCCGAGGCTTTTTTTCCGAGAATGATGTCAATAATCTGGTCGCCGTTGAAGTCCCCGGTTTGGCCGAGGAAGGTCTTTGATCCATAGTCGTGGAGTGAAGGTTTAAGGTAGTAAGAGAGGTCAGTGGGGGAAAATCGCCATCCCGTAAATGCTCGCGCTGATGCCACGACGTCGTTCTGAGAGTAGTTACCGACGCCCAAAGTGAACAGCTCCATCAACTCTCTGCCAAAGTTCTCATTCGGAGAACCTGACGTATTGTGAATTGTATCTAGCCAAATCATCATGGCCGGGTCGGTTGAGATGCCATGAGCTAGTAGAGAAAACGATCCGAGGCTATTTTGACGCTGGAGTTGATTTTGGTTCGCCATGAGTGAAGCGACGATCACCTTCTGAATTGACGTCGCAAAGTGGCCATGCCAAAGTAACGTCATTCGCTCCCTAATTTTTGCCGGAGTCGAAACGGCGCTCCCTAGCCACCAGCTAACCAACGAGGGTAGCTCTTCGTGAAGGGACGTTTTTAGAAGCGCCGTTAGCGCGGTGCGATTCTTGGATTTTTTCGTGGCTACGAATTGCGAATACGGCGTAAGTTGAGGTGGTTGTGGTTGTGGTAGTGGAGCAGCACCTTGCGATGCTGTGATGAGTTCGTTGATTTGATTTTGAGGGTCCATCGTGGAGGGCGGCGTTCCAAAGGCGAGGCGTCGCGTTATTAGGGCCGCCAAGTTGTTCGTGGTGATGTCAAGATTCATTGCCATGAAAGTATTTTGGATTGCCTATATTAAGGATTTATTACGGGGAGTCTTAGGCGATCTTCAGCAACCTTTACGATTGAAACTTGTTGGATAATAATTCAAACACCCTTGCGGTAAAATATTTTAAAATTTTGAATGGTAACTCAATTTTTACCTTGATTTATCAACTAACTTACATTCATAGTATTTATTTATAGGGCTTCGACAGAGGTAGTATGCCAACGGAAACTTCACTCCTGCTAATCGAGGACGATGGTGAGCTTGGGCAATCAATCGAGGCTTATCTTGAAGCCAACTCTTTTAAAGTTACCAGAGCTAGTAGCGCAAAGGAAGCAAGGGCATTTTTGAACGGGACGATCTTTGATGTCGTCTTACTTGACCTAGTCCTACCTGATGGCGATGGCCTCACATTGTGTGAGGAGATTAGGTCGTCGGGGCACTGGACACCAACACTCGTAGTTAGCGCGCTTGCTACACTTGAAGATCGACTGAGGGGATTTTCGGCCGGAGCAGATGACTATCTTACGAAGCCATTCTCACTAGCGGAATTGGTAGCCCGCATTCGAGCGGTTTTGAGGCGCGGCACCATTGCACCTGGTGTTGAAATTCGGTTTGGAAATGTAGTTGTGGACCAGCTCGCTCATCGAGCATTCGTTGCCGATCGAGAGGTGAGACTATCGTCTCGAGAAATTTCATTGCTGGTGACGCTAATTCAACACGAGGGTGCGATCCTCTCCCGTGCAACGCTGTTGAAAAATGTCTGGCACGACACCTCTGACGTAGCACAAAACATAGTCGATCAATACATTCGTAGGTTGCGTATGAAGGTGTGCACAATTTTGAGCAGAGTAGAGATCGAAACTCTTCATGGACAGGGTTATAGGATCAAACGTACAATTTGACCACATTTTCTCAGAGCCAACTAGCAACTCTGGGCTAAAAGACCCCATGAATGATGATTCTCCTGTTCTGCCAGCATTTTCTTACGAATATGTTCACCTGGGGGCAGCAGTTTTGGAGCGCTATTTTTGAAAAACGTTTCATAAATTTAAATTCCGATAATTCTTTTCATATAATTAGAAGTTTATAAATTGTTGAAATTAGTATTTCTTTCGTAAAATCGTTCGAAGCTTTTATAAAGTTGAAATTACATAGACAATAATTTGCGTTAAGTGCCTTATTGGCGATTCACGCGCGTGCATAATTACAAGATGGAATTTATACATACCCCTCATCCAAGAATTCAAAATCGAAAGAACGAACAGGCTCCGAAGGTCAAGGAACAGGCGGTTGGGTTCAACGGGCGTCTTGCACTTTTGATTACCAAGGTAGTTGGATCGATGTGGTGCGCATATCTCTTTGCAGCTTTTGATCTACTGTCGCTTCCAGCGGCTATACGAGGTGGCATCCAATCGATAGTCTCTTGGGTTGCTCAGACGTTCCTGCAGCTGGTTCTCTTATCAATCATCATGGTGGGTCAAAATCTTCAATCGCAGGCGGCTGACAAGCGATCTGAGCAAACATATGCCGATGCTGAAGCCATTCTCCACGAATGCCTAGAGTTACAGCGCCACCTCAAAGCCCAGGATGACTCTTTGGCTCGGTTGATCGCGAAGGTGGAGGCGCGAACTTAAGGTATCGGTCTGCGCCTACCTGCCTTGATCTCCTCGTTTATGGCCGTATTGAGGTGTCGGAGAGGTTCGGCAAAGATGATTGGCTTTATGACAGTCAAGCATTTGCTACGGTGAGCCTACTAGGACCCACGTACCTAAGTGTCACGGATATCAGCGCTGTTATAACAGCCCCAACTGCAACAGAGAGCCCAAAGAATCCAGGATTGCCAAAAAGATAGAAGATGTAGAATCCGCCGTGTGGCATCTGCGATGTCACCTTGAAGGCCATCGATAGCGCACCGGTGACCGATGCACCAGCCACGGCTGCGATTATCATTTCACGTCGGTATCCAGATTTGGTAAATGGTATCGCCCTCTCAGAGACCAGCGAGGCCCCAACTATAAGCGAGAGTGGTGCCGCTTTTCGCTCTTCGGTTGTAAATAGCTTCGGCGCGAGAAGTGCCGCGAGCGAGAGTCCTATCGGTGGCACAACGCCCGAAGCTATGACTGCTGCCATTACCAGGTAATTTCCCGAGAGCAATAGAAGTATCCCAATAGAATATGCAACTTTGTTGATCGGACCTCCGAGATCAGCTGCCATCATTGCCCCTATGACTAGGCCAATCGTGAGAGACTCTACGGTATTAAGGTTAGTTACAACCATTAGAAGATGATGGTTAGTTGCTC
>JAKAZZ010000110.1 GCA_021826315.1 Actinomycetes bacterium | reverse complement strand
CTCCTGGCTTAATCATCGAAGCGTCAATAAGGTTCGCAACTCCCGCCGCGGCGACGACTACGTCTCCCTCTCTAACAATGGACCCCATATCTTTGCTTCCCGTGTGACAGACCGTAACGGTAGCATTGCAGTTTGGCCGCTTAGAGGCGAGCAGTAGAGCAAGTGGCCTGCCGATCGTAAGGCCTCGACCTACAATAACCACGTGACGGCCCTCGACCTCTACCTCATAGTGTGCTAGCAACCTGACGATTCCAGCTGGGGTGCAGGGGAGAGGAGCCTCCTCTGACATTACTAGTTTGCCAAGATTTACAGGGTGGAGTCCATCGACGTCCTTGCGCGGGTCGATAGCTAAAAGAGCCTCAAGCTGATTGAGGTGCTTTGGTATAGGCAGCTGCAACAAGATCGAATCAACATTTTTATCTTCGTTGAAGGTGGATATCACATCAAGCAAACTTTCAAAGGTCGCACTAGCAGCAAGGTGCCGATGGTGCGAAACTATTCCAACCTCTTCACAGTCGCGGTGCTTCATAGCCACATACTTTGAACTCGATGGATCGTCGCCCACCAAGATCGTGCCAAGGCCAGGTACCACTCCTCGCGCACGGAGACTTCTCACATCTTCAGCAACCTCTAGCTTGACGGTTGCCGCTACTTGATTGCCGTCCAAGACTCTTGCTGGCATTTAATCTCCTCGTGTGGTCAGTGCTTGAAGTGACGTTCGCCGGTAAATATGAGGGTCACGCCTACTTCGTTTGCAGCTTCGATAACTTTTTCATCATTGATTGATCCGCCAGGAGAGACGATGGTCGAGATTCCCGCATTCGCCAATGTCAACATGCCATCAGGAAATGGGAAAAATGCGTCGCTAGCGGCGACCGCCCCTCGCACGCTTTCGCCGGCCTTTTCTATCGCAATCCGAGATGAATCGAGTCGGTTCTGTTGGCCTGCCCCGATACCAATCGCCATTCGATCCTTTGCGATCACAATCGCGTTCGACGAGGTTCGAGCACACACCTTCCACGCCACTTCGATATCTTTCCAATTGAGTTCCATCGAATTAGGAGAGGTAACGACGCGCCACGATGGCATCTCTGATACGAACCTGTCCGACTCCTGTACGAGAGCCGCGCCACCAAGAGTGCGAATCTGAACCTCTATTGCATCTGGAGCCTCAGCTTGAACAAACCGCGTATTCTTGCGCTTCGTAGAGAGCAGAGCCAACGCTTCCGAACTGTAACCGTAAGCGATGACTACGTCGGCCTTCGGATTAGCAACGATTGCTTCAGCAAGTTCGAGGTCAACGACCCTATTTATCGCCACAATTCCACCGAATGCTGATACTGGATCACAGTCGAATGCCCGCCTGTAACTCTCAGCCGCACTCGACGATATAGAAAACCCACTCGGGTTAGCGTGCTTAATTATCGCTACGGTCGGCTCGTCGCTGAATTCATGAACCAATCTCCAAGCCGCATCAGCATCGTAGATATTCAGATAGCTAAGTTCAATACCACTCAAAAGCTGCATCGAATCCAACCAACTCGTCTTACCAGCGATCTTGTAGAGTGCACCAACCTGATGGGGGTTTTCGCCGTACCTTAAACTCTTACTCTTTTCGAGAGATAGCGTCATCCGCGCAGGAGGAAATTGGTCATCAGAAAGCCAGTTTGCGATCAGGGAATCATAACGCGAGAGGTGAGAGAATGCCTTGGCGGCGAGCTTCTTTTTGTATTCGTAGTCGTCGACTCCGGCTCCAATTTGATTCAGAACCTCGTCGTAGTCCTTCGGATCCACCACAACAAAGACGTGCTTGTGGTTCTTCGCAGCAGCACGCACCATCGTCGGGCCGCCAACGTCAATCGTCTCGATCCCAGGGTTTTCCTCGAACGGATAGAGGTTACACGCGACCAGATCGATTGTATCTATTTGCGCCGACTCTAGGTCTTTGAAGTGGCTTTGGAGATCTCGATTTGCCAAAATTCCACCATGAATCTTCGGATGAAGGGTCTTTACTCGACCATCGAGCATCTCAGGGAAACCCGTAACGTCTTCGACCTTCACGTGTGAAACATTAGCCTCGTCTAAAGCAATGGAGGTCCCGCCAGAAGCGATAATCTCAAAACCAAGTTCAATCAATCCCCTAGCAAACTCGACGATGCCATCTTTTTTATATACCGATAGAAGCGCCTTCAAAGCGATTCCTTTCATCTAGGAGTACTACTCGTTAATCTTTGGGTAATTACGATACTGGCCAACCGAACCTCGATCGAGAAAGTCGTTATAAAGTTTTATCGTCGCTGGATAGAGGTCGCGCTCCACCTCTTTGATGCGTTCGTGCAATGATACGGCGGTGTCATCCTCAAAGACTGCTACCGCCCTTTGGGCTAATATTGGACCAGCGTCAACTTCTACGGTGGCGAGATGTACCGTACAACCAGTCGCCATTACTCCAAAGTTCAACGCTGCCTCAACGGCGTGCCATCCTGGAAACGAAGGTAAGAGTGAGGGGTGGGTGTTCAAAATCCGCGCTTCGTAGTGCCTATGCAGCTCTTCAGTTACTATGGTCCCAAAGCCCGCCATTGCGATCAGCTCAATTTCCTCATTGAGTAAAGCTTTTGCTAATTCTTCGCTATATCTCTTGCGATCAAAGGCGGCTCCCCACTCGGAGCGATACATGGATACTACCTTCAAACCTGCTGCGGCAGCGACTTCTTCTGCACGGCAAGGCCTATCCACTACAACGAGGGAAACTTGAACATCGCTTGCGACGATTGACTCTAATATCGTGCCACTACCCGAGGCTAAAACAGCGATTTTCACGTTGATACATCCTAAAGGCTCAAAAGGTTACGGCTACTTAGTGGAAAGTTATTCTCAGGTCACGGATCATCCATTGCCTGAATTTCAAATAGCCAAAACACGAATGGGCGGCACATACGAGGGCACAGTTGACTAGCCAGGCGGTAACACGTGACATATGGCCCTAACAC
>JAKAZZ010000063.1 GCA_021826315.1 Actinomycetes bacterium | reverse complement strand
CTCTACTTCTTTGGCGGTGTTGTAGGTCGATTAGTCCCAGACAATATGGCTGCAGCGGTAACTACCGCCAAAGGTCCTAAGACTGCGCTGAAGCTAAATAATTCTTTCAAGGAATTTGCCAACCATCCTGACACCTAGGGTGACACAGCATCTGGAAAGGTCATAACACAGACGACAACCGCACATCGTGCGGTTGAGTTCATCTCATTTCTAGATCTCATTGACAAAGAGGTACCAAAAGATCTAGAGGTCCATCTCATTATGGATAACTACGTTACCCATAAGACCGATACAGTGCGCAAATGGAACCTTGAGCATGAACGTTTTCACTTTCACTTTACTCCCACCTATTCATCGTGGATGAACCTTGTAGAGCGATGGTTTTCTGAACTAACTACCAAGATGTTGCAGAGGTCAACACACAAGTCAGAAAAGCAACTTATTGCGGCTATTACAAAATGGACTGAAACCTGGAATGAGAATCCTCGTCCTTTTAGATGGCATAAGACGGCTGACGAGATCTTCAAATCCATGGAAAAGTACCTCGGACCATTTACTAAGTGAATTTATGACTAGGGACACTAGAGGGTCATCAAGGAGGTCCCCGATGAGATTGTAAGCATGACCACGTATCTCAACTTTGGTGCGGCAGGTGTTACGTGGCTAATGGGCATCTTGGCGCACGGGATTATGTGATAGGCTAAAGCTTGCCTATCGTGCGCGTTCATAGTTGGCATGGTGCTTTTAGAAGAGAGGGACCAACGAGAATTCGGTCCATTTATCTAAGAAGCGAGCTAACTGTCGTTGGTCGTGGCGCCGTCCGAAGCTTCGGAAAGATCTGAATGCCTATTCTGGTCCAATACGCCATCTACTAGCATCGGGAGACTCGTGTGGACGACGAGTCCCCCGATGCTAGTTAGCGTTGTGCAGCGTGGGGGAAGGCGATACCGCGCCCTCGAGGTGCTAAGGTTTTTTGGCAATACTTTTAGCTATAATAAAAGTATGTCTAAGATTATGATTTCACTTCCTGAAGAACTGCTTCAAGAACTCGACCTAGAGGCGCAACGACGGTCCGTGAGTCGAAGTGCGCTTATAGCGGTAGCGGCTAGACGAGAGTTGGCTCGGCGTGATCCTGACGTTGTGGCTGAGGCGATCGCCCGCTCCAAAAGTCGCTTTCTACAGGCTGGTCGATTTGAATCAGCAGATCTTGTACGTGAGATTCGCGACTCTCGACGGTGACCTCGCTTCTCATCGATACCTCTGTCCTCATTAAGTGGTTTCATAGTGACGGTGAGTCCGAAGTTGCGGCCTCACGATCTCTTCTTGACGCTGCCCAAGTCGGGGAGATTCAAGCACATGTGATCGATCTTGGGTACTACGAAATTGGTAACGTTCTGCTTCGCTCTCTCGGATGGAGTGGATCCCAAGTTGCAGATCAACTTATTGATCTTGCTCTTATCTGTGGAGCCCCATTGAACGTGACTATGGGCTGGCTGCGTGAGGCAGCTGAGCTGGGCGAACGCTTTGGGCTTACGTACTATGATGCGGCTTGGGGTGCTGTCGCTAGGTCGCTCGCTATCCCTCTCGTGAGTGCTGATAAGCAGTTGCTTGCTACTGGGTTGGCAGAGTCACCAACTAACGTTGCGCAGCGTCTCGGGCTTTTTCTTTGAGCTGTGCGATCAATAAATCGGTGAAGAGCGAATCTTTAGGTAAATTATGCGCACGCAACGGTAGCTTCAGTGACGTCTTGGCGATTTTGATTCGTATAGTGGCCCGTACGACGGTTGCGATAGTTTGGGACAGCTTCATGTCGAATCGATGTGTACGGGTGCGCAAAAGGAGTTATCGTTATGACGCCGGTATGCGTTGGTACGGTGCGAATTCGTAGTCTGAGGCATAGATTGTGACGAACTAAGGTACGGTACCGATAGAGAAGCTGTCCACCCTAGGTGGCATCGGTTCTCGACTTCGGGATGCAGACCACTGACGAACAGCGCCTACCAGTTGCTACCAAGATGAGTATTTGAGAAATGGGACAAGTAGGGAACAATTCCATCGGGATAGCGGCAGATTAGGGCTTATCCGTTGGCCCAACGAGAAGGGAATAATTCGATAGATCGCCGCCGTATCGGTGTTGTCTAGCCTTGGGCGGAGCGTACTATTCCTTGATATCTACAAGTCGAAATATGTACTCCACTACTTATGATCCAACACTTCGACCAACGTCCAAATAGACTCATTCAATAACGAGGACGCTGAAAGTAAAGGCGCGGAAGCGCGGGCGAGCAGCACAGTCCTTACGACCAACTAAATCTTGCGTGAAGTGTCGGACCAATAGGGCGCGCGGATCTGATGTTTGAGGATCTTACCCGCCAACGAACGAGGAATTTCACCTACGAAATCTATTCTTCGAGGGACCTTGTAACCAGATAGGTTTTCCTTACACAGATCAACTAGCTCAGCAGCAAGAGCTTCGTCAGCTCGTTTTGGATCGACTGGTGACACTAACGCAAGGACACTCTCGCCGAACTCATCATCTGGAATACCGATTACCGCTACGTCGAGAACGTCTGGGTGTCTATGAATAACTGCTTCTATCTCAGCAGGGTAGATATTTACTCCACCTGAGATAATCATGTCTATCTTGCGATCAGAGATAAAGAGATAACCATCTTCATCCATGTAGCCGACGTCGCCAACCGTAGAGTATCTGTCACCAATCATGGTCGCCTTAGTTTTATCTGGTTCGTTGTGATAGAAAAAACTTCGTTGAGATCTGGTAGCGATAATCCCTGGAATGCCGCGCGGCAATGGTTCACCATCTTCGCCAAGGATTGCAATATCGACTCCCGGCACAGCTTTTCCAATCGACCCTGGTTTTTTGACTGCTTCATCTGCGGAGATCATTGTGTTTACACCCAGCTCCGTGGAACCATAGTATTCAGTTACGCAGTCACCAAATAGTTCAATAATCTGGGACTTCACAACTGGAGGGCACGGTGCTGCACCATGCCAAACCTTGACCAACGAAGAATAATCAAAGGATCGTCTCAACTCTTCGTCTAGTTTTAAGATTCGAACGAACTGTGTCGGTACCAAATGGATATTGGTAACCTTCCACCTTTCAATTGCCCGAAGGGTTTCCAAGGCATCGAATTTGCCTTGAATTACCGTAGACGATCCCGCCAACATGGGCAAGAATGCATAAAGCCACTGTCCTGAGTGATAGATCGGTCCATCTAGCAAAGTCACGCCGAAGGGTGGGGTTCCGATGCGAGAATTATACGCAACGCTAAAATTAGCCAACGTAGTTCCCGGTGGGAGTAGGCTTCCCCGGACTCCCTTTGGTCTGCCTGTTGTCCCGGAAGTATAAAACATCGGTGTTCCAAAGACAGTCTCATCGACGTCATCAGGAAAATTAGCATTCTCTATGGCTGCCTCATAATTAACTGTCTCTACGTCATCGGCTTCTTCATGGTCACCATATACATAGACAACCCCGCTAAATGCCGATTGTTGGATAGCCTTTGAAGCAACTTCGAACAACGCGGGATCAACAAATAGTGCCTTTGGAGCGGCGTCACTTAGGATATAGCTAAGCTCTTGGGTCGATGAGTGCCAATTAATAGGGGTATATCTAACTCCACCAACGGTAGCGGCTAGAAGAGTCTCCATATACTCAACGCGATTGAAAGAAAAGATTGCAATTAGGTCATCTGCCAAGATTTCGCGACTTTGCAGTGAGCCAACAAGATTGATAACTCTAGAAATCGTATCAAACCGTGAAATGCTTCGACGACCATCAACCAACCAATTGGCCTCGTCGTCGAGACTCTTTAGACCATCTAGAAATTCTTTCATGCCAAAGACTAACTTATGAAGATAGCCATTTTTGCGCTTTTTGACAAATTCGCTTAGGAGGTAACGATCAAGACCGACGCTCTTTGTCAAAGCAAAAGAGCTTTTGGGAATGGTAATTTACTGGACATCTCGATTGGCCACCGTTATTGTTGATAATAAGCGAAAGGTTTTCAAAGGGCGTATTGGAGTTGCTCACCAAATGCGACCCGAAGCCGTGCTTTACAACGCAGATTTCAACGTAGCTGAATTGAGGGAATTCATTTGGTGAAATGTCACCAAAACTTGAGTGCCGCCTCTTTCTCCTTCGCCATTGGATCCAGTCAAGAATCTCGATTCTCGCCTTATCTCTGGTGGCGAAAACTGTTCGATACCAAGCTCCGTTCATCAACGATACAGGAAGCGTTTCAGTCATGGCATTGACTTGGTTTTTATCGTCCAACCCAGCCTCGGAATTTTTAGTAAATTTTGAAGCTTTCAAGTCGTCTGTTGTCGGCAGCGATCATCTCTTCCAAGTCTTAGAATCCGCTCTTCATTACGACGAACCTTGTCTTCTGGTGGCTATTCCGATTCTCTGGATCACAATAACGGTTTCTTTGGATCCAGCTTTCACTGGTCTTCAAACCTATCTTGGACTATCTCATTCGCGAAGGATTGAAGACTAATTAGCTGACTGAGATGCATGTTTGTAAATTTATTTGTGGGTATCGTTCGTTTGTTGGAATGATATTTTCGAGCTACATCGCAGCGCTTTGGCTAATCATCACATCTAAGAGATCGAGCAACTCCCTCGGCACCTGAGGTGAGCCTCAAGATGGAATAGAAGCTAATGAGAAATCATTAATGATCAGCAGCTCAATAGGGATTCTTCAAATCTACGAACATCGGAAAGTGCTTGACATTGCAAGTTAGAAGCGGACACCCGAGAGTCATAGCCGTAGCAACAATCGCGAGGTCCGCACCATCAATCGAAGGATGACTCGGAAGCCAACGCCGCCCTAATTCACCGGCAAGTTCAGCGATCATCGTATCAATCGGGTGCCACTGAAACAGGGAAAGGAACAGTCGAGTCGCTCCCTCTTCGTTCGTTCTCATACCAGCAAGAACTTCGAGACGCGTCATCTCGCTCGCATGTAGCGGCGCAGACAGCCTCGCTTCTTCAAGAACCTTCTGGGCGTCATGATGCCCTCGAAGGAAATCAATGATGACAGAGGTGTCGACCAAAACAGCCATTACTCGTCCGCCGTGAGGCGTGATCCGCTACGGAGCCGTTCGACCATGGTGGCCCCATCCTCATTGCGGTTAGACCATGCACCAAAGGTCTGACGAATGATATCGATGTCGTCAGCGCCAGAGCGCGACGAGCCATACACTTCCTCTACAGCATCTCTGATGAGGGCAGAAAGTGACTTGCCCGTACGTGCAGACTCGGCGTCAAGCACCATGCGCTCTTCTGATGTCAGCGATATCTGAGTCCTTTTCATGATGTAATTAGACATCACTTTTTATGCTTCGTTCCCTCGCTACTTAGACAGGACTGCAGGTACCCACCTGATTAAACGTGATCGTCACGTGCTGGAGCGTCTTAGGACGTTGTGAAATTAATTTCGGGCCTGGGGTTTTGACGTCATCGGCGACTTGGGGGTAATTAGCGTTGTTGCCTGCGCATCCAGTAGTACATGCTTCGGCGGAGATCGTAGACCCAACGTTTTGCTCAGCGTGCCTAACTCCGATTACATGACAGTAGAAGCGAGACTGCAATCTATTGGTCCTGTTATCCCCAGTGGTGGAACAGCCTCCCCGAGTCTGCAGACTGTCAGTGCAGCAGCGTCGTTTTTGATGAAACCTTAGTATAAGCGTCGTCAGTAAGGGTGGTGTCGATCGAATTCTGTTACAACTTCTTTATACGACGTACCTAATTATTACAGTCAATTCACCTCAAAATCACGTGCGTTGAGAGTCCCTTTCGTTCTGATTTGACGCATGTTCACTGACCTTATAGGTTCAAGTTTTCACCAATATGACGTTGGCGCGTACATAGCGATTAGATCTGGTGACCAACCTCTTTTAGATCCGCTCGGTGCGACCAGCCTGGTAAATCACCGGCGGGGTTTCCGGAGGGAACTCTCACGACTCCATGAAGGCTAGAGATTTGGTTGGTCGATGTGGTATCGAGACGCTCAAACTGATTCCTACAAGGTGATCCCTTAAGCTATATTTTCGTAGAGTTTGAGGGCGAATAGCCCACTAGTGTCTGCTAACTTAGCGATCCATGAAACAGAGCGAGTATCGAAAGTTAAGTGCCGTCGAATTGACGACAGGAGTTAGGGACGGACTTTTTTCCAATAAGGAGGTCTTTGAAGCATTTCGGTTGGCTGCGGAGGCTGACAAGAGCGGAGATCTCCCCTTGAACTCATTGATTTCCGTCAACGACTCGCCGCAATTTTCAGACGGACCTCTTGCGGGGCTCCCCATGCTCTACAAAGACAGTATCAATACCTCTGAATTGCCAACTACTGTTGGATCAATAGTCTTTGAGAATGCTCCCGCAGCTGAAGACGCCGACGTGGTTCGAGTTCTGCGTGGCTTCGGTGCTGTTACGGCGGCAAAGGCGAACTTATCGGAGTGGGCAAATTTTCGAGGACACTCTTCGATTTCAGGTTGGTCGGCGGCTGGCGGGCAGTGTAGAAATCCCCATGATCGTCTGCGAAGCCCAGGAGGATCTTCTGCTGGCTCGGCCGTTGCCGTAGCCGCTGGAATCGTTCCAGTATCAATTGGTAGCGAAACAGACGGCTCGGTAATTTGTCCAGCATCCGTAAGTGGCGTATTTGGCTTCAAGCCGTCTCATGGTGTGATCTCGACCAAGGGTATGGCCCCGATTTCGCCATCGCAAGATACGGTCGGTATCTTTGCGCGATCGGTTCAAGACATCGAATTGATCTTTTCGCAATTTTCAACGCCGGAGAATTTTTCTGGATCTGCCTTTTTTGATTTGGGCTCGACCTCCGTCGGCCTGCTTGCTACGGGATATTCCGGTTACTCAGTAAAGGGAGATGCCCTACTTAGCAAATTTATCGATCGATTGTCGAGTTCGATCAATTTCATCGATGGTGCTGATCGTAAAGCTGAAACTGTTTTGGATGTCAATGGAGAAGATGAAGTCAATCTTCTTCGTTACGAAATGTACCACGCCCTGCCCGTATATCTAAAGAGTCGAAGAGTCAGCGGTCTTGCCTCCATGGAAGACCTAATTGAAGCCAACAGGTCTAATGCGGAAGCGGAGCTATCACTATTTGGCCAAGAGCACTTGGAAGAGTCCGTTGCTGTTTCCAAGATGAGCAACGATGAATTCGAGGCTCTTCGTGAGCGTCACATAGGGGGGATGCGACGCAAGATCGATTCTGTTTTGGAAAAGAGTGGAGCTAATTTCATTTTGACTCTCTCGATGGGTCCATCATGGCTAATCGACGATGTTAATGGAGATGTAATCTCGGGCTCGGGTTATTCGCCTGCTGCTGTAGCTGGTTATCCCTCGCTAAATATTCCAATAGGTAAAGTTGCTGGTCTTCCGGTCGGCGCAGTGATCTATGGCCCAATGGGTAGTGACTGGAAGCTTTTAGGTCTGGCAAAGGCGATAGTTGATGTAGCTGGGTTGCGTGTTGAGGCCCGAGCCGAGTAGGTAAGTAGCTGCTTTGGCGATGGCAGTTGCCGGAAGCGGTGCTATTTCCTGGAGATCATCAAAGTCACCTCATTGGCGATTGCATAGTTTTATGTGAATGAGATTTACTCGGTGTACGGTAGGATATACGTACTGCGTTCGTAGCTCAATGGATAGAGCATCTGACTACGGATCAGAAGGTTGGGGGTTCGACTCCCTCCGAGCGCACTGAAAAGCCCAGCCAAGAGCTGGGCTTTTGTCGTTAATGGCTCTTTGAGTATGCTGGAACTCTGCGTGAGTCGCTCGAATCTTTTAGCAGTTTGAATGGATTCGATGAGGCTATCGATGTTTATGATTCTTCATCGGCAAAATAGGCCCTTCGTTCTGGTTTGAGATCTTTGAAAATAGCCACCGCCGTATTTTTAGGTGCGTTCAGTTTTCAAGCGCCATCATCACTAAGGTTGGTCTCTGGCGGTCAAAGTTCCCAGAAGTGCCGTAAGCCCAATCGATGTCAACGATACGAGATTTCGAAGAAGCTTCATTCAGTTAGGAGAAAGGACCAAGTGTGAGGCGAATTAGCGCTCCCATCTCCATACCGTTCGGACTTCGGATGGCTGGCGGTCGAGCCCTCTGCCCAGACGGTCGCTATCTATCAAACCGCTAACGCCGGCTCCACGTGGACGGAGCTTCACACGATGAGTGTCAATAACGCCGTGCCGATAACTGACGCGAGCATCTCTCTGGCCAGCACGATCCACGGCGCGATAGACGTCACCGACTGAGACATGACTGTACCTTTCGCTTACTTCGCAACAACCTCGGACGGAGGTGCAACGTGGATCGGCAAGCAGATCGCCTACCGGGGACAGCTCGCAGTCCTGGGCTCGAACCTAGACGTGATCCTGACCCAGGAAGGGACGAACTTCATTGCAGAGAGCCCCGATAGGCAAGAATTGGACGGTGATCAATGATCCACCGCTCCCCTTGGGTTATGAGGGTGACTATCCCACGGCCATAATCGGTTCCATGTCCGCATCGGGTGAGTTCGCGGCGACACTAGCAAAGAGCGGAGGATCCGGGAATCTCGACGCAACGGCGGTCTATCGTGTCGTGCCGTCCAACGGGGTGCTATCGGTTGTTAGAATCGTAGGAGCCAACACCTCTTCAGCTGCAACTCCCGCTGTTTCGTTACAGGTGTCGGATGCCGCGGTGTTGATTCTTCCGCCCGACGCGACACAATCCGGGCGATTCGAATTGTTGACATCTTCCAACGACGGAGCCAGCTTCCCCACTTCCCACGCGATCACCCCGCCGATTGTCTCCGGCCTTACTCCAGCCCAAGCCGAAGCGGGGGGAGGGCAGAGCATTAGCGTTGTCTAGGCGTCGTTTCCGGATGCAGTTCACGGCTGGGTCCCCTTCTCTGACGCAACCTGTTCAGGCTTCAAGACTCGTTGCTCAAATGGGAAGCTTTTAGCTGTAACCGACAATGGTGGGGCGACGCTTGTGCCTATTGGCCTCAGCTAAGGAAGTTGCTGTCAACACTGCTCGAGACCTCGCAATTGGTGAGTTAATGAGTACAGGGGCACAGTTGCAAACACAATGCGGTAATGGGTGTTTGTGGTGGATGTGGATCTGGACCGCGAAATCGTAGGTCTTTTTAACGGCCGTGGTTTGTTGGATTGGATTGGATTGGATTGGATTGGATTGCAGTGCGGGTGTGGTAGGGATATGGCGAATGCCATCGATTGGATGTAGGTCGAAACTCCTAACTTTACCGAGTTATGAAGAGCTTGTTTTCCAACTGCCCACCGTGGTGAACCTCTGGGTTTCTTGATTGCTGATACCCTTGACAGGTCAAAGTTTGGCTGGGCAGAGGCGGTTAATTGATTGACAGGGGCTTCATAATATGGGTTACGGCCGAAGGCCGCTTCGCGATGCGACCATAGTAAAGCTAAGTGGTATTTTTACCCACGAATCCGGCAATACATAGCGTTCGGTTTCAATCATCTCCATCTCTGGATACTGAAGAAATGACGTCCAGTGGTGTTCATCCAATAAGGATATGGAAAATCCATGTTTTGCGAGAGCCAAGACGATCTCTCCAAGCGAATGGTTCCAGAGGAAGGTGCGGAAAGTTCCGAGGCTTTCAGAGTCCTCTACGTAACTGCCTATAGACTCGTCAGTCATCGCATGGCTAGTCTCAAAGTAGCTATCCTCGATAGTCCATTTGCTATCTTTTGGTGCGATTACTTGCGAAAGCGGATGCACTTCGTGGATAAAGATCGTCGAATTATCTTTTAGGAGGTGGCTTAACGCTGCTGCCCAAGTTTCAATTTTCGGTATCCAGTTGATTGCACCGAGACTTACATAAGCCATATCGTATTTCCTGGATGGTAGCGACATTGGAACTTCCTCAACCGAGCAGACAATAAAGTTGGATCGGTCTTGACACCCAGTTTTCGCAGAAAGTGCAACCGCCTTCGCAATAGCGCTCTCTGAAAAATCAATGCCGGTTACTGAGCTTGCCCCAAGCGACAGTAGCGAGAGGGTGTCCTTGCCAAAGTGGCATTGGAGGTGAACAACGTTTTTGCCGTCCAGTCGCCCTATGACGTCTTCCTCCCAAGGTCGCATCCGCATTCCTTCGACTATCCAGCGATCTACTTCGTAGAATTTGGATTGATAGTGAATATCGACGACTCTCTCCCAATAATTGCGGTTCTCCATGCGTTGAGCTTCAATCTCGTCAGGCACCGTTCCTCCACTCTCGTCTCGTCGCAGTCTCAGGTTCTTCAAGGCTATAGTCGCGCTTCGTACTCTCAGTCTGGGATGAATCTATTCGTGCAGGTTCCTTTACTGCTGTCGAAAAAACGATAACAGTTAGGTATGTTTCCTGGTCGAGTTATTCATTTGGACGACTCGGCATATTGGTCGATACTGCAAACGATCAGAATTCATAGCCCAGTTCCCATGGCTGATACGAGCGTCTCTGTGGTCATAACCAACTACGGTGCGATAAGCATATACGACGGCGATGTGATTAGCCTCGGTGGCTAGTCTGCCACGATCTCTGAGGAGGCATGACTTGGAGCGGAGAGCAAAAGGACCTCCAGGGTCAGCTCGTAGTTCTGGGCTCGAATTCCGACGTAATTCTTATATACGAAGGTAAGAACTTCCTCGACGAGATTATTTGTAATGATCCGATCTAGGTGGATATCAACGATCCGTTGCTCCCTGCGGGTTATTCAGGCGATTACCACATAGGTGCCATAGCTACATTCTCCGCACAAGAAGCGTTCGCAGCCACGAAAACAGAGGTTGTTTGAATCGGGAACGTAGGCTCAAAGGCGATCTATCTAATTGCCTTGTCCATTTGAGGCTGTGCCGGTAGTTGTACGGCAAGAGTATGCAACTCCTCAGCGACAATTCCTTCAGTATGGTTACAGATGTCGGGCGCCGCTGCGTCGATCCTTCCACCTGAAATGACGCAATCTGGAGGGTATGAATTTTGCCTTAGCTCAATGGAGGCGCGATCTTCCTATTTTCTCAGACAGTCCGCCCGTTGATCGCCGGTGGAACTACCTTTATGCACGCTGAATTCGGGGGAAGGAAGAACAACGGTTTCCTGCGGGCTTCTTTTCTGTTCGACATTCGAAGTTCGAAGTTCGAAGTTCGATGTTGGGTGCTCTTTGCGGACACGATTTGTACGGGTTTCATGATGGGCTGCTCAAACGGCGAGCTTTTGGCTGTAACAGGCGATGGTGGGGCGAATCTGCAGATAGGTCTTGGATATGGAGGCGATCGTTAATGTAACCGAGGATCTTGGGATGGAGGAAATAGCTGTATGCATAGAACCTTCCCTCGTGAATGTAGTAATCCGCACGCTTGTTAAAATTCAAAAGCCACGTTACTCAGTTGATTGAAGCGTCGAACCCGGTTTGATGTACTGGCTGGCTCGAATTCGTTAGGTGTCTTTGTCACCTAAGCATGGCACAAAATATGGGATTTGTCTTTCTCTGCGTTACGATAATCGACCTAGCAAATAAAAAAAGTGGGTTTACGGTACGCACACTTTCCTTTACGGTTCTATCGCGTGGTGTCGGTAATTCCACCCCGTTTGTCACATGCGGCAGCTGAGCTAAAGTCCTATACAGATTCGATATTTCAACTTCGATTGGCCCTTAGCTACTGGCGAAGTATTACTGGTATCGTTCGTTCCACTTAGATCTCTGATCTGGTTCCTGCAAAAATTTCAAGTTCCAATGCAAGCACATCCAAATTTGCAAAGTCGGAGATGGCATCACTAGCTGCCACCTTTGCTTTTGCTAAGACTGATAATTGAATATTTTGCTATTACGTACGTACACCTGTACGTTTGTATGTACAATTAAACGCATGACCCCTCTAGATTTTGTCATATCGCTTGGGTTGATTTCAATCGTTGCGGGTATGCTCGGCTCGCTCGTGGGCCTCGGTGGTGGTGTAGTCATCGTTCCGGTGCTGACGCTACTCTTTCACGTAGACATCAGACTTGCAATCGGTGCAAGCTTGGTTTCTGTGATTGCCACGTCGAGTGGAGCCGCTGCGGCTTATGTGCGAGAAAAGATGACGAACCTGCGTGCAGGTATGTTTTTGGAGGTCGCAACCACGACGGGTGCGATTACAGGTGCATATCTGACGACCTTGCTTCCAACACGTTTTCTGTTTCTTCTATTTGGAATCGTGCTCGCTTATTCAGCGGTTGCAACCTTCCAACGTCGTCGTTCGGCGGCGCCGTTAACTGTCTCAACAGATCGAATAGCTAACGCTCTTGAACTTCATGGTGACTATTTCGACGAAGCAGAGCAACGGGAGATCTCATACAAAGTTACTGGAACAAAACTTGGTCTTTTTATGATGTACGTCGCTGGACTAGTTAGTGCGCTTCTTGGAATAGGTTCTGGAGCGCTCAAAGTTCCTGCGATGGACTTGGCGATGCATCTTCCAATGAAGGTATCAACAGCTACTAGTAATTTCATGATTGGAGTGACTGCTGCTGCGAGCGCTGGAATCTATTTTGCTAGAGGTCAAATCGATCCGATAATCTCAGCTCCTGTAGCCATAGGAATTCTAATAGGTGCAACAATCGGTTCAAAGGTTCTAGGAAAGCTCAAGAGCCACGTTATTCGTATAATTTTTGTCGTGGTGTTGGTGGTTATTTCTCTCGAAATGTTACAAAAGGGGGTGTTTTAGTTGCGACTTACACGACGTCCACCCGAAAGTCCAGAGGAAGCCGCCCTCATGGACGAAAAGATTCGAATGACCGAAGTCACTATTTCCCTTGTTCTTCGAATAGGAGTAGCAGCTAGTGTCTTGGTCTTTATAGTTGGCCTTATCGTTATGTTTTTCCACCATCCGGAGTACGCGACATTCTCGGGAAACCTTAGTTTTCATTCGCTAACCTCGTCAACGACCAGCTTTCCGCATTCTTTTAGCGGTCTATGGAACTCGCTTTCAAAAGGGCAAGGAAGGGGAATAATAGTCCTTGGCACGATGATTTTGATTATTACGCCGGTTATTCGGGTAGCAGTAGCCATCGTTTCGTTCTCGATCGAGAAAGACCCAGCGATGACAATCGTTACCATTTATGTGCTTTTTGTCCTTATCCTCTCATTTTTTCTGGCGGGAGCCTGATCATGGCTATGTTAGATCGTTCGAGCCCCCTTCCTCTCTGGGCTCAGATATGCGAGGACTTGCGAAGCCGGATTGGCGAAAGGGAGTTCGAAGACCGCTTCCCTGCAGAAGAAGTCCTCGCGCGCATGTATGGCGTGAGTCGTCAGACCGTACGGCAATCAATTCGCAACCTTGAGCTAGAAGGATTGATTGTCAGGGAGAGGGGACGAGGGACAAAGTTAGTCCCTAATTCTATAGTTGAACAGTCCCTCCACGCGTTTTACAGCATGGCCACTACTGTCAGCGCGCAAGGCTTTGCAGAACATAGCGAAGTAGTCGCATGCAAGCGCGAGACCCCGTCTCCTGAAGTTCGAAGTTATCTCGGTAATCCAAATGATGACGTAATTTACATCGAGAGAATTCGGTTCGCGGGTGATGATCCGATTGGGTGGGACCGATCGTGGCTTCCGTGGGATAAAGCAGCGAACTTGATCGACGTTGACCTCTCAACGGGAGGACTCTACGATGCCCTTACTCGCTACTGCGGGCTAACTATAACTGGTGGATGGGAGAAGATCCAGCCAATTATTCCGACGAGCCTCGAAAGATCACGACTGGGTATTTCGAAGGATGTAGGCGTTTTTTTAACCAATCGGATTGCAAAGTCTGGAAGCGAAATTATCGAATGGCGCCGTAGCTTAGTTCGAGGAGATCGCTTCGCGTTAGTAGCGAACTGGCCCGGTTCATTCCCCTCGAACTAGGGCATTTAGATCTTTTAGGGGATCACGTCTCTTCCATGTGGTTTGATTGCAGCTGTTTTAGTCCCGCTAGCACGCCGCAGAAATCTTAGAGCCATCATCTGCGTAAGGCCGTCGTTGCGTGCTCCTTCAATGCCTTGGAATTACATATCCAACGGATTCGCAGTTGGTTTCCTCGGTGATAAGTTTCGAGAAGTCGAATTGCGTCGCTATGTCTATTGCTTTGGACTTGTGGGATGGCCTAGATGGAGATAAGTTGTGGGTTTGCTCCAGGAAACTCATTTGTTGCGGGGTGCCAATAAATTTTAAAGACTATCTATTCTGCTCTTAAAGTAATTATTTTATTACGCCTATAGTGCTAAGTTGAAATTTGTCTAGGTACAGTCGTAAGTGGCAATTCTTCTTCGCAGAGTTGAGTCGCAAGAAATATAAAGAATTACCATACAAAAATAACCTAAAAAATTAAATCGCCCACTAAGTTATAAAACATCCATTCAGAGCGGTTTAGGGACGTGGCCCGATGACACCGCCGCAACCGGCAGAGCACGGTGCGAACGCCACGCGATGGAGGAGAAATATGTTAGTGTTCCGTAGCGGTTCTACTCAGTGCCGAAGCTATAAGCCTGGCCACGACACCACCCCAATTGCAGCTGCCATAATGGCTAAAGCGTGGAACGATGGAAAGGCAATACCCGTAGAGATTCGAAATCGCCTTCCATGGGCAGGTGGAGAGTGGCTTGCGTTGTCGCCTCTTGGATCTGACGGTGTAGTCTTTCCGGAGGTTTGGCACCATAAGGTGCTTCATCAACTCAAAGATGACGTGGTCTTCTTCTATGTAGATAGTCCGAGTTTTATTATGATCCCAGCCAAGGAAGCTTGGCAGTTGGTCTACCTTTGCAAGGACGGTCCTGAGGAATGTTCGCCGAGCGACGATGAAGCGTAAGCTCGACGTGGATCTCGCTGAATAATCGTTTCTAAGTCATTGTGGTGTTACGACGAATTTTGCGAAATGGCCACTATTGATACGACTAACACGGATGATTGAATTCTATAGTTTGTTAGTTATTCGTGTTTTGTCTAATTTGGTGGATTTATTAACTAGCTCGTATTCGAATAATTATTTGGTGCTAATGCTCTCAAGATGGAGAGACTTAATTTATTTTGTATGTTTCTTGGGGTACCGTTATTTTTCCTACAAAGGACTTCAAAATGTCTCGGTATTTCTAGGTTATGGTTACGTAGATTTGGATCCCATGAGGCACCAAAGCAAGCGACCGTCCCAGTGTACGCCTGACTTTCCGGGGTGAAATGTCTCCATAATGAACGTGACTGGTTCCGAATCCCTAGATTTGGAGTTGCGAGACTTTCGAATAAAGCGACCGGACCGCTGCCCCGACAGTTCTAGATGAGCAGATTCTTGATCGAGGGATTGCGAATCTCAGGTGTTGAGTTAGATGGCGGATTCGAGTGCACTCTGTGGACGATTCAACGTACGCGCCTCGATTGCTAAACCTT
>JAKAZZ010000062.1 GCA_021826315.1 Actinomycetes bacterium | reverse complement strand
GGGCTTTCCCATCGGCATCGACGACTGAAAACTCCACCTCACGTACCTCATTTACTCCAACACTTTGGAGCTCGCCGAGAAAGATCGACTGATCCTTTGCATCGACGACGTCGCCGAAGAAAGATCCCACAAATGAATCTTTGGAGTAGCCAAAGAGGCGCCCCCACGACGGGGCCGCAAATTGGACGTTGCACTGTTCGTCAACGACTACGAGAAGGTCTTGACTCCGGTCAATCAACGTCTGATACTTACCAGCAGTTTGAAGGCGAGCATTCGTTGCGCGGATCGCACCTTGAACCTGACTTCGAGCAAATCGTCGATAGAGCACTAGCGCAAGGATGGATCCAAAGGCCATCATGAAGATTGTCTCAAGTCCCGCCGTCAACTTCGCCTTTTGAACCTTGTAGTTCTCTGTCGATATCACCGATGCGACTTCGATCCGAAGGTTACTCAACGATTGCGACACTTTCACCAGCGTGTCGCGAGAGGGAACTTTAGCGTCGCCAATCGAGCTCCGTAGACCTGCCGCGGCTAGGCGAAAGTCTGAAATTGAGTGCCCTAGGGCCGGTGAATAGGCATTTGAAGAGATAAGTGTTGTCTGTAGGGAGGTAATGTCTAAAGCGACTGCGTCAGCTTGAGAAAATGCCGAAGCAATGTTGCCACCGTTGCTAGCTTGAAGCAAGTAAGAAGTCTGTGCTCCGGCATCGCTCAAGAGGCGATTGAGGCTGGCAATCGTTGACGCTGAGGCAAATCCACGTCCAAAGAGCGAGTTTGCCGAAAGTGCCATACCTACACTCAAGTTAACGACCAACACCACGCCGATGATGATCTTCACTCTCTTCGAGACATTCGTAACCCACGAAGTCAAAACTTTCATGAAGAGGCTATCGACCGAATCCACTATTCGGTTTAGTCAACCTGAACGAAAATTCATAAGTTCCAATTGGACTACCAGAACACCTTCTAGCCGCAACAGCGCGTAGGCAAAGACGGCGAATTATTTCAATGACAACGCTCACCCTGGATTATGAAAAGCAAAGATCACCTCGAGATACCTATCACATCGCTGATAAGAGTCGCGCAAGTTGGTGCGGCGCCCAAGGTGATCTGTTTCCTGCCGAGACGATCAACTCTCGCCTAAGTTTAGAGCGCTACAAAGTTATTTTTGAGTGGTTGCGAGTAGTTGGTTTCTAATCGAGGGGGATATCTGGACCGTCAAGCCACTCTTTAATCTGTGCGCTATGTTCGCCCAATAGAGGAGGACCACTTCTATAGGTGGGCTTGGTCCTCGTAAAGGTCACTGGATTACGTATCGTGCTTATCATCTCGCCACGGTATGAAACCTCTACCTTGGGGGCGATCCCTATCTCCTCAGCAAAGGCCACTCCGCCGTCGACTGTATTGATCGGACCCGCAGGGACTCCAACCTTGGTCAAGACGTCAAACCATTCGCGGGCGGTCTTTACAGCCAAGTACTCCTCGAGGATCTTCTTCAATTCGTCACGATTGACATTACGGCCGTTGTTATCCTTGAAGCGATCGTCCGATGAGAGCCACTCTGCACCAATCGCCCTAACGAACTTCTCGAATTGGCCATCATTTCCAACCGCGATGACGATCTTTTGATCCTTCGCAGCTAACGGCTCATAGGGATAAAGGCTTGGATGAGCATTTCCCATCCTGAATGGGACCACGTTAGCAATCGCATTAGCGCCGGTCTGATTTACCATGCCGGATAGTGCTGAAGCAAGGAGTGATACCGATACCCACTGGCCCTCATTACCTCTAGATTCGCCGCGATCTCTCTCATAGAGGGCTGCGAGGATCCCAATAACACAATGCAGCCCCGTCATCACATCGATCACAGCAACACCAGCTCGCATTGGTTCACCATCTGGGTTGCCTGTGAGGCTCATCAATCCACTCATGGCTTGCACCATAAGGTCATATCCAGGGAGCAAAGCTCCCGCACCCTCGGTTCCAAATCCAGTTATCGAAGCGTAGATAATCTCTGGATTTATCTGTTTTACCGAGGCGTAATCGAGGCCAAACTTACTTAGGCTGCCGGGCTTATGATTTTCGATCATGACATCCGCACGACGAACCAACTCTCTTGCACGATCAAGATCTGCCTCATCACTGAAGTCTAGAACTACCGAACGCTTATTTCGATTAATGCTCAAATAGTAGGTCGCGTCATCTCCATAGACCGGAGGCTTCCAGCTTCTAGTTTCATCTCCGACTGGCGCCTCAACCTTAATGATCTCTGCTCCAAGATCGCCAAGGAGCATCGTGGCATATGGTCCAGCTAAAACTCGAGAAAAGTCCGCTATGACTACTCCATCGAGAGGCCCCTTGCTTCGTTCGCCGTCAACCATTCATACTCCTGCCTCAAAGATTCGTTCTACAAATGCTATTTCATAGATTCGCAGTTACAGAATGGAAATCAAATCAGCAACCAAGACCGGCGCCAACAAAGAGTGAATCATAAAAGTAATAAAGTAATTACAATTGCTGGAATAATATACCCCCTAGGGTATATTATAACTAATACCGAATCACGGTACCAAGTAAAAAGATCTCCTAATCGAAAGGAAACGAACCAATGCGACTAGCCGACCTTGAAGAAGTTCGCGGGGCCCAAATTCGTGGCGATATGATAATCGACGTTAGAGAGAGCTATGAATATGCACAGGGCCACGTTCACGGCGCCATCAATATCCCTCTGTCAATCCTACAAAACCGAATCGACGACATTCCACGGGGCAGAGACGTCTATGTAATCTGCCAGAGCGGATCACGTTCACTAACTGGAGCAACGATCCTAAATCGTGCCGGCATCGAAGCAGCAAGTGTCGTTGGTGGAACGAGCGGCTGGAAAGATGCTGGATTTGCCATCGTTGCCTAGCCAATTAGTAGGGGTGATACTACCATTTGCCCTAAGAAGAATTAGGAAGATCGCCCCTATAAATTTGCTGAAGCGCACGGTAGCTTAGCAAGTGTAACGAAGTTACGACAAGGAATGGTGATAGCTATGGCTACCAAAAATGTCGTGGTGGTAGGAGGCAACTTTGGAGGTCTAACCGCCGCAATAGCGATCAAGCAAGATCTAGGCGAGGAGGCCGCCGTTACGGTGGTGGCAACCGAGGATCGATTCATCTTCAACCCCTCGCTGATATGGCTTCCATTTGGGAAGAGGTCGGTAGGGGACGTAACTTTCGCACTAGATCCAACCTTCGACGCCAATGGCGTACATTTCGTTCACGCAACTGCAACACAATTCGATCTCAAGGGCCAAGTCGTAAAGACAAGTGCCGGCGACTTCTCCTACGACTACCTAGTTATTGCCACGGGATATCGAAACGACTTCTCCGTGGCTGATGGCCTCGGACCTCATGGGAATGCGTACACCATCACCACCCTCGGCGATGCAATAGAAGCTGGTGTAGGTTGGCGCAAGTTTCTCGAGGAACCAGGTAACATCGTCGTCGGCGCGAGCCAAGGGGCCGGCTGCTTCGGCGCAGCTTACGAATACCTCTTCAACGTCTCCCACCAACTTCGAAAAGCCGGCCTCAAGAAGAGGGTCAACCTTCACTTCGTCACCAGCGAACCATTCCTTGGACACTTTGGAGTCGGGGGGCTTCCTCATGGGGAGGGTCTCCTAGGTGTATTTATAAAGAAAGAGTCAATAACTGCTCACGTCAATGTCGCAATCGATAGCGTTGATGAGGGTCGTATCAACCTGAACAATGGCACAAAGATCGACTTCGCCTACTCGATGATCGTGCCACCTTTTATCGGCGCTGAAGTGGTCGCAAATACAACGGAGATCAGCGATGCTAAGGGGTATGTCAAAGTAAAAGAGACCTACCAGACCGAGGCCTACGACAACGTCTATGCAGTTGGAATTGCGGCAGCGGTAACCGCTCCATGGCAGACACCGACGCCCGTTGGAATTCCAAAGACTGGATTTCCAACCGAGAGGATGGCACACGTAGCCGCTAAGAACATCGCATCGCAGATCAGAGGCGAGGAACCTACCGCTACTGAGGCTTTCAAAGATATGGCGGCTATCTGTGTCATGGACGCAGGAAACAACGGAGTAGTGATTCTCGCCGATCATATGCTGCCCCCACGAAAGCATGGACTACTAATTCCAGGGCCTCAAGCACATGCCATGAAGTTAGCCTTTGAAAAGTACTTCATCTGGAAGGTAAAGTACGGTCACGTATCACTGCCGTAGGCAAAGAAGGGCTAATAGCACAGTTTCATTAGCCCCCAAAGTATCTAGCACTACGTTGTGCGCCTCCCTCGCCAATGGCTTTGAGGAAAAGAACACCAGATCAAAAAAGAAAGAAGTAAGCAATAATGACGAAGGACTCCGGAAGTGACAATTCAAAAAAACGATATGTAATCATAGGAGGCGTAGCCGGTGGAATGTCCGCTGCGACACGCCTCCGCAGACTCGATCCCCTCGCCGATATCGTCGTCTTTGAAAAGTCTGGATTCGTCTCTTATGCCAACTGTGGACTTCCGTATCTGGTAGGCGGCATAATCACCGACGAAGATCGAATCCTCCTTCAGACTCCAGAGTCACTAGGTACGCGCTTCAACATTCAGGTCAACGTCGGCACTGAAGTCCTACGAATAGATAGGAAAGCAAAGGTCGTCGAAGTCCACGACCGAAGCCAACCGAAGGACAAAGTTAGGTTAGAGCCCTACGACTACCTGATCATTTCAACTGGTGCATCTCCTGCTCGCCCACCAATTGAAGGCCTTGATGGTGCCCTCACACTTCGAAACGTCGAGGATGCACGCGGAATGATGGCAGCAATTCTTCCCTCCACTAACCGTGCGGTTGTCATCGGAGGTGGCTTTATAGGTCTCGAAGTGGCTGAAAACCTCCTCCACCGCAACCTCAACGTTACGATCGTTGAAGCCGCCGATCACCTACTTCCACCCCTCGATATTGAGATGGTTGCACCCCTTGAACGAGCCGCACGCGCCCTTGGCGTAGAGGTATTAACTTCCACTTCAGTTGAGAAGATCGACCACGAAAACAAAGTAGTCAAACTATCCAACGGCTACGAACTACCCTTCGATCTCGTCGTTGCGAGTGCAGGAGTTCGTCCTAATGCCCAATTGGCAAAGGATGCTGGATTAAAGATCGGCACCTTGGGCGGAATTGTCGTTGACGACGACCTAAGAACAAGTGAACCCACCATCTTTGCGGTCGGCGACGTCATCGAAAAGAGTGACTTCTTCGATGAGAGTGACTCCCTCATCCCCCTGGCTAATGTAGCCAATCGACAGGGAAGGCGCGCTGCAGATGTAATTATTCTCGGGCGCAAAGGCGACGCTAAAGTTGCGATCGGTACCGCCATTATCTCAGCATTTGGAATAACGGTCGCCTCCACCGGGTGGAGCGAACGAAAGCTAGTCAGCCGTAAAATCGCCTTTGAAGCGATTCATAGCCACCCCAACTCCCATGCGACCTACTACCCAGGAGCGAAAGGGATGGCCATCAAAGTTCTATATCGCCCCAGCGGAGAACTTCTCGGCGCTCAGATTGTAGGGAGCGATGGTGTCGATAAGCGTATCGATGTCTTAGCAACTGCACTTGGCAACGGTATGAAGGTCGACGAACTCGCCGAACTAGAACTTGCGTATGCACCACAATTTGGATCAGCCAAGGATCCAATTAATCTCATCGGCTACATCGGCGAAAATCGCCTTCACAATGGGGTAAAAACCGTCTACTTTAATCAAGTCGAGGAGCTAATCGAAGGGAACCAAGAGCTTATCGACGTTCGAACCCCCGTTGAATTTGCCGCAGGTACGATTCCGGGAGCGAAAAACATTCCACTCGATGAAATCTTCCAAAGAATCGGTGAGATCGAGACCGGTAACCCGGTCGTCTTCTGCAAGGTTGGGCAAAGGGGTCACAATGCGGCGATGTTCCTAAACGGCCTCGGGATTGGGGCTCGCAACCTCGACGGCGGAATCACGACGTTCAACGACTATCTCGAAGTTACGAGAGGTAAACGATAGATCCATAACTCTTACTAGCTCCAAGATAGGAGCACGGTAACTTTATCTAGTTGCGACTTGTCAAAACGGTCGCGCCGGTGCCCAAAAACTCGTCTCGAGGAACTTACCGAGCTCTATCCAAAACAGTAAGTCGGAGCCAAAGCCAAAAACGGGTCGTACCACTCAAGTCAATAGGCCATAGGGTCCAACCCTATGGCCTATTGAAAAGTAGCTCTAAAAACTAAGACGCGTTCGCCGTTTGAACAGTGCTATTTGGCGGCGTCTGCACATTCTTTCTCAGCACGACGATCAGATACTCGAGCAGCAGCCTTCTTGAGCCTCCCGAGAAACTTCATAAGCTTTTCGCGAGCCTCTTCAGCTGCACCGTCGAGACCTTCAATTTTGTCGACCTTCCACTGACGCATCAATACTGGGTTCAATACGACGTCGTAGTGTAATGGCAAGTCGTAAATACCTGCCTTAGCGATAAGCGCAGCGTGCGTATCGAAGTCATCAATGCCGAGGCCCGGCATGGCAAATGAACGAACTTGCTTCTCAATAGCAACCATCGTTCCCGATGGATCGATAGCTAGGGCGTCAGTTGTCAGATCACGGTAAAAGAGGTGGTGAAGATTCTCATCCGCACCCACTCGCGCCATAATTGCATATCCAGCAGGGTCACCAATCAACTTGCCGGTATTTCTATGCGAGATTCTCGTAGCCAACTCCTGTAGCGTTACATATACCAGCGTTTCGGTTGGGTTTACCGGCTCGGGAACTGCGCCCCCAGAGACTTGATTCATTCGAGCTCGCTCGAGCACAACTGGGTCTAGAAGTCTCGTCACGGTCAAATAATCACGAATCACAATTGAATGGCGATGCTCTTCTGCGGTCCAGCGCCTAGCCCACTCTCCCCAAATACCTTCACCAAACGTTGTAGAGAGAGCGTTGAAGTAGTACGGCAAATTATCTTCGGTCAAAAGGTTAACAAAAAGTGCGCTCTTTACCGCTGGCGTAAGGTTTACTTCGTCTGGATTCCACGGATCGTCTTCGGTAAAATCTCGCCCCTTAGACCACGGAACTAACTCGTGAGGGAACCACTCTTTAGTCGTCTCTAAGTGACGATTCATAAGCCTCTCAACGGAGGGAGTAAGTTCGTTAACGAGACGCACGGAAGACATCGGGCTAGTCTAACCGTCATTGATAAGAAGAATATCTATCGATGTCGAATAAATATCCTCCGTAGCAAAAAATATCGCCTCTTTTTACGGTACCAAGAAGCTATCTGAAGTGGACTTCTGTCGTCCCTTCGATATACAACTTACTCAAGTACGGAAAATCTAGATGGCGTATCGTATTTTCCACCTTTGCTATTGAAAGTTCCCCTCCTTGACGCCCGGTTTAGCCTTTACCTTACGCATCAGGAGTGGAGAAATCCCGACAAAAGGGCGTCTTCTCCGTGCTAGGTTTCTAGCGGAACATAAAACACACAGCGAAACAATGGAGATATACAAAATGGCAGCAAAGATTATCTTTGACTTCAAATTCAATCCCGATACTATGGCCGAGGGGAAGAAGACTCTCGGAGAAATCCTCGTAGATACGAGAAAATTCGAGGGTTGTCTTGGCGTTGAAGTAGTTGAGGACATCAAGGACGCCGAACACTTTGTATTAGTTGAAAGTTGGAAGTCTACGGAGCACTACGGTGCCTACTCCGCTTGGCGACAGGGAGACGGGAAGAGCAACCTTGGTTCTTTCTTCGCAGGTCCACCCTCTGTAACTATCTATGAAGTTACCGACATATAGGTAGAAGCTCTGCGATGCACCGTTAATCCGACTATTGACCTATCGGAGCTCAACAATCGATTTATCAATATCAGCTTCTATTTGGCCCCAGTAGATCGTCCCACAAGATCTCGCTACTGGGGCCACTACTCTTACCCAACTCTTTACGATCTTGAAGTCGATCTATTGCCCTATTGTTACTACTGCCCTAGATCCCCGACGAACAGCTGTGCTTCACAGCCGTAGATGTAGCTAACGCCAGAGACTCAAACTCGATCTTCGCCGGGAACAAAAGCTCTCGGACGAAAGGCGCTGTTCTATTTATTCAATTCGGTAAATTTTCACGATTTGCCCTTGACATTCCAGTTAGGTGAAAGGTTTATCATCGCCTAGGAGGTATTACTACATTGAAGAAAGTCAAAATTCTACATACCCTTGCATTTCCCAATCTGGCACCACTGCTAACTGCCCTTACCGAAATATCTAACTCAATAGAAGCCCTAGAAGTAGAGGTGGTACTTGTAACTACCGAGGACGAGGCAGCAAAATTTGGATTTCATGGCTCACCAACGGTCATTATCGATGGGAGGGATCCATTCGCATTCATCGAAGCTAGCTATGGGCTATCGTGCCGAATCTACAGAGATCCCTTTGATCCCGCACATAGAGTATTAGGCTCCCCTACCAAAGAGATGTTGCTAGACGCCCTCAACTAAACACAGCAGAAGTCTTGATTATCCCTGTCTACCCAATATGCAGTTAGCCATCGCACGACGATACTCTCCATCGAAATGTAGGCTTTGGAATGCCTAAGAGAGGCGGCTGAAGTATTTTTCTAGGCGAGCGATGTCTTCAGCGGCATCTTCACCACTTTGCGAGGTCATGCAATTTCTCAAACCGGCGGCAACCAACTTGAAACCAACCTGATCAAGCGCCTTAGAGGCCGCCGCTATCTGATTGATTACCGACTCACACTCACGTCCCTCGAGAAGCATCTTCTCGATGCCACTGATCTGACCAGCTATTCGTCGAAGTCGTAACGCCAAGTTATCGACGTCCTCTTTGGGTATCTCAATCATCTACAGCACCAAACTCTTGTTATTTTTCAAACTTTTTTCAATCTATATCTATATACCCTAGAGGGTATATTTTATTTCCATCTTCCGTTGAATTGCGTGTGAGTGTAATTCTGCCCACAAAGGTGCTTTCAACATTTATGCGGTGCCATAGACCATCCCATCGCCGTTGGAAAAGGTAACGAAAACCCCTTACAAAAGTCGATTTAAAGCCCGAGGTGCAGAAATTTTCAAGCTGCCTACTCGATATCTACGATTGGCCGCATAGGACTTAGTAGCTTGAAGCGCTAGGAGGCAAGACGGGTCAATGTATCAATTTTCAAATCCCTTTGTTATCGTATGAATAGTGCGTGTTATTTCCCTAGTTCCATCCATGACTGAAAGTCTCCTAAAATCCTCGGCGTCGATCGTTGGGGTAACGCGCTACTGCGAGATCGAAGGGTACACGATCGTCGGAGGAACCAAGGATCCTGCGATCGACAAAATCGTAGAGATAGCGCCCGACTTAGTCATCTTGGACAAACACGAAAACCGTCGTGAGGACTACGAGGAACTCACCAAACGCGGCCTGACCGTCTTTGCGACGTCGATCGCCTCGGTAGGAGACCTGATTCGTGACTTCAATTGCCTGAATACCGACTTCAACCTCAACTTTCCATCGATTGAAGATAACATTCCGAATTATTCACCGATCGACCTAAACAACGCTCCCGAAATTCCAAACCATGCCATGGGCCACCAAGGCGATAATCAAGGAGCGCCAATCCGGGCCCTGGTTCCAATATGGAGAAATCCATATATGGTCATCAACTCCATGACCTATGCAGGTGACCTATTGAAACGAATAGGTGTCGAAGTCGTAGGTGGCGAAACAGAGTACAGCAAAGTTGATCTAGCGACGTATCGAGGCAAAGTTGATGTGATATTGGCACCCAGCGAGCCCTATAAGTTCACAAAGCGCCAGCTTCCTGAGCTTATGCAAATCGTCCCAAGAGTTGAATTTGTAGACGGGAAAGATCTCTTCTGGTGGGGAACGAGAACCCCAGGCGCACTCGATCGACTTCGTCTTCAAATAGCACAGTTAGAGCTTGGATCTTCGACTCCATAAAGCGGAAATGCTACTCCGCCGAGTTGCCCAAGCGATATTTCACCCCAAGGCATCGACTCACCCCATCTGAGAGTTGATTAGTAAATAATCTTCACCCAATCCCACAATAGACTTGAATTTAGTAGGATATCCGACTATTTTATTTCCTATGAATAAAGATGACCTTTATCGCCCCGAGGGGCCAGTACGTTTCATCACCGCAGCCTCCCTCTTCGATGGCCACGACGCTTCGATCAACATAATGAGACGCCTACTCATGGCCCAAGGCGCTGAAGTAATCCACTTGGGACACAATCGCTCCGTAAATGAGATAGTCGAGGCCGCAATTGAAGAAGATGTACATGGGATCGCCCTCAGCTCCTATCAAGGTGGCCACGTTGAATACTTCAAGTTCCTAGTCGATCGCCTCCGAGAAGAAAAAACTAACATCAAGGTATTCGGCGGTGGGGGTGGTGTGATCGTTCCGCGCGAAATCACCGACCTCGAGTCATACGGCGTCTCAAAGATCTTCTCGCCGGAAGATGGTCAGCGCTTCGGATTAGTCAAGATGATCAATATGATCCTGGAGGATGCGGACCATTCGATGCCGCCGATCACCTCCGACGAACTTCACGCCATCTCATTTCGCGACAAGGGCGCAATAGCTCGAGCTATCACAAATATCGAAGATGGAACCTTCTCAGATGAAGCCCTAGCAGAGTTAGAGGCGCGAATTGCCAATCAGCCCCAGAGCGTCATCCTTGGCATAACTGGTACTGGTGGCGCTGGAAAGTCATCCCTAACAGATGAATTGGTTAGGAGATTTCGCATCGACCACGGTGACAAAGTATCGATTGCCGTACTCGCTATCGATCCAACGAGGCGCCGTGGGGGTGGAGCACTACTCGGCGACAGAATTCGAATGAACGCTATCGACTCACCGAATATCTTCTTTAGGTCTTTGGCTACGCGTGGTGCTCCGAGTGAGATTCCCGATTACACCAAAAATATCCTCAAGGTTCTAAAGGCCGCCGCCTTCGACGTCATCATCGTTGAAACGCCCGGAATCGGTCAGGGAGATACGGCGATAACTAGCGTCTCTGACCTATCGCTTTATGTAATGACACCAGAGTTCGGCGCAGCTAGCCAACTTGAAAAGATCGACATGATCGACTACGCCGACGTCATCGCAATAAATAAATTTGATCGCCGCGGAGGAGAGGACGCCCTTCGTCTCGTGGCTAGGCAATGGGTCAGAGAGCACTTCAAGCCAGGCTTATCTCCAAGTGATGCACCAGTCTATGGAACTATAGCCTCCCGCTTCAACGACGACGGAATGACTGCACTTTATAGTCACATCGCCGCGATGATCGCAAAACACAGAAGCGACTTAGGTGGCGGACTCCTTCCTCGAAAGGCTGTACGTCACTCTACTGCCGAGCGCCAGATAATACCTAGCGATCGCCTCCGTTACCTCCTTGATGTATCGACCACAATTCGCCGCTATCACGCCAAGACCATCGAGAATGCAAAGCTGATCGCATCACTCGATGCACTCGAAACGGCGACTCGCCTCGAACCGGAGACTGCACCCATTCTTTCAAAGAGGATCGGTGATTTGGCCAAGAAAATTACCGCCGAAGAGCTCGCTTTAATCCAAAATTACGAGGCGACCAAGGCCTCTATTCTTACCAAATTTCGCGAAGAGGGCTACAACCGAGTATCCCTCTCAGGAAATGAAATACCTTCGATCAGCTTTCCGCACTATGAGGCAAAGGGGGATATCTACTCCTTCATAAGACGAGAAAACCTCCCTGGTCACTTTCCATATACCGCTGGTGTCTTTCCATTTAGGAGAAGGAACGAAGACCCCACCAGAATGTTCGCCGGAGAGGGCGATCCCTACCGCACCAATCGTCGCTTTCACCTACTAGCTGAAGGACAACCGGCGACTCGCCTCTCAACAGCATTCGACTCGGTTACTCTCTATGGCAGAGACCCTGATCTTCGCCCCGATATCTACGGCAAGATCGGGACATCTGGCGTATCGATTGCAACTCTAGATGATATGAAGGTCCTCTACTCCGGCTTCGATCTTTGTGACCCAAAGACATCTGTATCCATGACAATAAATGGTCCTGCGCCGACGATCTTGGCTATGTTCTTCAACACCGCTATCGATCAAAAGGTTGAGAAGTTTGAAGCCGAAAATGGTCGAAGGCCAAACGAACAAGAACTCCAATCCATATCAGCAGAGGTGCTAAGTACGGTTCGCGGAACCGTTCAAGCGGACATTCTGAAGGAGGATCAGGGCCAAAACACCTGCATCTTTTCTACTGAATTCTCGCTGAAGGTAATGGGTGACATTCAGGAGTACTTCGTGGAAGAGAATGTTCGCAACTTCTATTCAGTTTCGATCTCGGGATACCACATAGCTGAAGCTGGAGCTAATCCAATTACTCAGCTTGCGTTCACCCTTTCGAATGCATTTACCTACGTGGAGGCTTACCTAGCTAGGGGAATGAAGATCGATGACTTTGCTCCCAATCTCTCATTCTTCTTTTCAAATGGGATGGACCCTGAATACAACGTAATTGGACGCGTTGCCCGTAGAATTTGGGCTATTGCCATCAAGGAGATCTACGGAGGTACCGATAGGTCACAACGCCTCAAGTACCATATTCAAACTTCGGGACGTTCACTTCACGCACAGGAGATCTCATTCAACGATATCAGGACGACTCTGCAAGCTCTGTGCGCCGTCTACGACAACGCAAACTCGCTTCACACTAATGCATACGACGAGGCAATTACAACACCAACCGATGAGTCAGTTCGTCGAGCACTGGCCATTCAAATGATCATTAACCGCGAGTGGGGAATGACGATGAATGAGAACTCCCTTCAAGGTAGCTTCATTATCGAAGAGCTCACTGATCTAGTGGAGGAGGCCGTTCTAAAGGAGCTAGAGCGTATCAACGAACGCGGTGGCGTGCTCGGTGCCATGGAGATGGGATATCAGCGAAGCAAGATCCAGGATGACTCGATGTACTACGAAGAGCGAAAGCACTCCGGTGAACTGCCGATAATCGGCGTCAACACCTTCAGGTCAGAGGCCAACAACGAAAACGTCATTCAAGAGGTAAAGCTTGCTAGAGCAACCGAGGACGAAAAGATGGGTCAGATCGATCGAGTAAATGCCTTCAAGGTAAGACACCGTGGAGAGGCAGAGCAAGCCCTCGAATCACTCCGACAAGTAGCTCTTGCCGATGGCAACATCTTTGCTGAACTCATGAAGGCCACAAGGGTTGCG
Source organism: Actinomycetes bacterium (assembly GCA_021826315.1). Lineage (GTDB taxonomy): Bacteria > Actinomycetota > Acidimicrobiia > Acidimicrobiales > Acidimicrobiaceae > Acidithrix. The sequence goes on along the minus strand of JAKAZZ010000062.1, from coordinate 2,505 downwards.
AGTTTAGGTCAGATCACCGACGCCCTATTCGAAATAGGTGGCGTCTATCGTAGAAACGTCTAGAAATACGAAAGGTAGAGCTTTACCATACAAGCTCGGTTTATCTATGGAAGAAGACTTCGACCCTATCGCCGAAGCTAAAAATCACTGGGCAAAGCGGTGGCCAGAGCACTCCTCTTACATGGCTGCCGCAACCTCTATCATGCGTGCCCAACAGCTAATTCTGAAGGCGACAGATGACGCACTTCGACCCTACGGACTGACGTTTGCCAGGTACGAAGCGTTGATGCTCTTATCATTTACCAGACGAGGTGAGCTTCCACTTAGCAAGTTGGGGCAAAGACTCATGATTCACCCAACTTCCGTGACCAATATCGTAGACCGATTGGCTCAAGATGGACTTATCGAAAGAGTCCCCCACCCCACTGATCGACGAACGACGCTCGCGGCCATCACAGACCTGGGTCGAAAGCTCGCAGAAGAGGCCACGGTCGCGGTCCATGAGGTCAACTTTGGAATCAGCCACCTTACCGATGATGACAATGAAGAGGTTGTTCGAGTGGTTAACTCGATTAGGAATTTGGGGAAATAGCTACGGTTGGCTTCACCGTTGTAAAAAGAGGGCGAAGCATCTTTAGGAAAAGTCAACCGTAGATTTAATCTAAAATTGTCCTGACGGCTCACTCCGATCCCCACTCGGTTGCTATTGAACAAACTCAGTGCAACGGACTCTTAATCCGTAGATATCGTGTTCGAACTCCAGGAGCGCACGATTCTTTGACAGCAGGACACAACTGTGATATGTTGAGCCGGTGAGAGGCCACCAAGAGGAAATCCGCTCGGGTGTTTGGCGTCTTCGGTTATCCGAAGGCAAAGATCCTACAACTGGGACATGTCGCTATATTTCAAAGACGGTAGAGGGTAGCCCAAAAATAGCTAGCTACTCTGGTCGGACAAGCCACTCGAAACTAAGTCGAGTGGCAGCCTCCTTGGCGGTCGCACTCGGGGTTAGCGGCATACTTTCGAGTTGTACTGCCATAGGAGGGTCAACAGCATCGTTGAAGCGTTCTGAAGTTGTCTCTGGATCTGGGCAGTCTTCGTTCAACGTCAGGTCTCTCATCGCTGGGGCCAAATACCTCAATATCAAAGGATCATGCAGCTCAGGCGGCCAGATCAAGATATACACCGTATCTCAAAATGGTATGTTGTCATACTTTGCTCTTGGGAACTGCGTCAAAGAGGCAAATCTTGCGAGCGGTGCTACTTGGTCATACTCCATTGCGGTAGAGAAACTAGCGTCTACCAAGGTCGAATGGTTCGCCTCAAAGATCTCGCACTGGCGACTCGCCATATCGGTCTCAGACACACCGCTCGGTAAGTCGCGCTTTCATAGACTTGCGCTGCCAGAAACTGCAACAACCACCACGATGCTGGTGCCAACGAGTGCGCCGGGATGTACCGCAGCGCAACTGAATGTCGGTATCACCAATACGGTAGTCACCGCCGGCGACCAACTCGCCTACCTCGACGTCTCCAACATTTCCCAATCACCATGTTCTTTGGTCGGCACCCCAATTATTGCGGGGCTTAGCGCCAACGGGACAACCACACCTTTCACTTCTGCAACTCCGCAAAGTGACACTTCGATGCTAATTCGATTTAAGAACCAGAACTCTTACCCAGACTCAGCCAGCCGCGTGGTTTTGGAAAATGGAATCCAAAGTGCAGTCAGCATCATCGACAGTGACGCGAATTGTGCATACAACCAGCCCAACGCCACGGTGACCTATACGCAACTATCGATTTCATTACCAGGGGTATCTGGGAACTTTACGCTACCCACGACAGTGTTCCATGATGGCAACATTAATTTAGGCATACAGTCATGCCCTTATGGCTCGCCGAGCTTCTCCTCCGCACAAGTGCCCCCTCGGTATTCTTTTCTGCTGCCATCGCAAAGTTTGAATTCATGAGGCAATGGGTACAACTCGAAATTACGTAAAATAACGTCAATTGGGTGCCGAGAGAGTTTTGACCAGCCGCCGCTAATCGAGTCACTTACCACTTGAGAACCGTTCCATCTCAAAACTGATCTTTCGATAGTTTTTGCGAACCAATAAGTGGCCGGAGGTCGGAACATTTCAGTAAGCCGTGTTTCAAACTGAAGACCGAGACATGAAAATACGCGAGATCGCTAATTTGGGGATTTCGATTTCTGGCCCATTTACCGTGAAAGACAAGCTGTCAACGCCAAATGCTGCACGCCATCTACTCAAGATTTTCACCACTCAGACGTGATTAAATGAAAACGTTGTAGCGAAAAGGACGTCAGTAGCAGAACCTCTAGCTTATACAACTGTTCGGCAGGTCTCGTTAGAGAGTTGCTAGAACATAGCCGTAGTGAACGATCATCACCGGTACCGCACTCACCCGTAGGCTATTTGCCAGCGTAGGGCTGGGAAGTCTCCTCAAAACCCCCAGCTAGACTTGGACCTTCTACGCTCT
>JAKAZZ010000010.1 GCA_021826315.1 Actinomycetes bacterium | reverse complement strand
TGAAGCCATACCAACGATTGGCTTGTTCAACTTCATAGCGCCAGTCGAGCCATAGAAGTTGGCGTCGCCAAATGAGAAGATTCCACCGTCGGATGCTACCAGCCAGTAACCCTTGCCATCAGGTGTTGAAGCCATACCAACGATTGGCTTATTCAACTTCATAGCGCCAGTCGAGCCATAGAAGTTGGCGTCGCCAAATGAGAAGATTCCACCGTCGGATGCTACCAGCCAGTAACCCTTGCCATCAGGCGTTGGGGCCATACCAACGATTGGCTTATTCAAAGCCACACCCTGCATCGAACCATAGGAGACGCCTGATCCAACACTTATGATTGCACCATTAGAGGTCGCGACATTGAGGCCGACGTTATTTGGATTCGATACTGCATCCGGATTCAACTGCAATCCGCCTCCGCCGCTGAAGGTGAAGAAGTTTGAATTCAATCCAAGGTAGGCAGCGAAGGTGGAACCTGAAACGGTGACGCTGCCACCGCTTCCTCCGAGGGTAATGTTTACAACACGTCCTCCGTAGTCTCCGTTGCCATCTCGTCCTGATACGGTGACGCTAGAGAGAGTTCCAACTTGAGGAAAGGCTTGCTCAATTTGACCAACGGTAACGGAAGTCTGCCAAGTGTGATTTGTATTGCAAGCCCCTGGTATGCAGATCGAATCATATTGATCAACTACCGCCGGAAATGTACCACCTGCGGTATAACCCCCCGTAGATGAAGAGAATTCGGTGCGCGCAATAGCACCATTCAGAAGAAGGACTTCACCTGAGGTAGCAGCGATGGCCTGGTCGCTGTATGTATTTTCGGCAGCCATACCTCCGTACACTTGGCAGTACGGGCTATCGCAAATGTCTGCGTATCCAAATTGATTCGGAGACGAGAGCGCGTACGATCTAGCTTCGACTGCTTGGGCTTCAAGCGCGTAGAGCCCAGTCTGAAAAGTCCCAGCCGACGTTGTAACGGTCGATCCAAGGGTTGCCCAGTACGCAGGCGATTCAGAGGCAACTACTCCTCTGAGATAATCCTCAACGTCAAGAGTATTGACCGTCCTAGGCGAACCTTGGTAGTCAGCAGCTGAAATTGTTCCACGGTAAAATATGCCCGTTCCACCCTCACAGAGGGCAAGAGCATTTGCGCTTGTCTCGCTTGAGTAGTTTGAGGTCGAAGGTGCCACTATGGCTTGGCCTTCGGAAACGGTACCAAGCGGCGACCAAGTAGGGTTCGTGGCGCATCCAGTGGTGTTCGTAGAGCGATCTATCTCCCATGTACCGTCACTATTACGGTGCATCCGAACCTCTGAATTTGCCGCAACCGCGCTGCCCGCTACTGTAAATGGCGATTGAGAGGTTACGACTATGTCGTTGCCGCTGTTAGCCGAGAGTAGTACCCTAATTGGGTTATTCGCAACGCTACCAACTGTGGTGTTCGAGTAGTAGTGGGCCAAAATTTGATTGGTGTTATAGCCACCTAGAACGGCATATCCCAATTGGCCATATTGGCCCGCTCCACGTCCATGACCCCAGCCATGACCCGTAAAGTTAATGACCGTCGAAGGGTCTACGCTCGCTCCGGCAGGACTTGCCGAAAAGAGCGAGAGGCTACTTGGAAGGAGTCCGGCAAGTCCTGCGCCTGCAAAGACAGCAGGTCGTCTGAGAATCTGAAGCTTCGATGGTCTCTTGTAGTACCGAAGACTTCCACCCATGTAACTCATCTTCGCATCCGCCTCCCGCGACACTTGAATCACAATCCTTGCGATCTATAATTTTTCGACGAATCAGCGGCGATACTTGACACTCTTAGTGATATTTATTTCCACTTTCGATCCATCGTTGGATACATCCCTTGGAATACCCTGTTAGAACCACTAATAGTGTCAATATTCACCTCGTAAAATCTCAAATCTTCCTTACTAGAATCATCGAAGAGTAGAGGCGCATGTATAAGAGGTAATTAGTGGTTTCAGCTTGGCAGACAGAGGTAGGTAAGAGAAAGCGAGCTATCGCAGAGCGTGAAGCTGGTAATCTTGAGCTGCGAAGACGAACTTCACTTGCCGAGTCGACCGTAACGCATCAGCTCAATCAGACCAACATCGAACAGCAGCATATAGCCACTCGACACTCATCGCTAGCAACTGCCCACCTTCGCTTCATTGGAAGAAAAAAACCGATTGATTATGCAAAGTACATCGGATTTCGTATTCAAAACTTTTACCTGTGGCACCTTGTTCATCAATTCAACAACTTCACACAATCACTTCTAAAGGTCGAAGAAGAGCTCATTGAAAGACTGACGGTGATTGAGAATGAACTTTCCCCAACCATCCCTGACTATCAAGTAGTTATGAGCGGTAGTGATCCGAATCGGTTGCGAACTCTTCTAGGGCTCATAGAAGGACCCAATTCGGAAGTAGCACTTGAAGCACAAAGCTTCGCAGTTACATCTGCAAAACATCGGCGTGACAACGTCAAAGACCGATCGACCCTCATTATTCACAATCGCGATTTAGATACCACAGCGCTTCAAAGGCCATGGGTCTTCTTCGAGAGCCTTGTAGCACCCAAGATCGACACCCAAGCCCACGTCATCGACACGACAATCCGTCACGCAAGTGATCTAGCCCTTGAGATCGAAAAGCGCTATTACGATCGCTCCCTGGCTCGTATTATTCTCGAGGAGAATATCTTGAGTCCAGATGATCTTTTTTGGCTGCTAAATAGGATCAGTAGCAAGATAAAAGTCGGCGGTGAAGTTACTTTCGTAATCGAAAAATCGAAGCACGTCATTTCACCCAAGTCGTTCATCGCTACCTTGACATACTTTGGATTTACCGAGGCCAAAGTGGCTCGCGAAGATGAATGGTTCGCTACTGTTTCGGCGACAGTTGCAAAGGAATCGACAACTAAATGAGACTTTGCTTTGTCTTGCCGCGTTATGGAAGCGAAATCATAGGCGGCGCTGAATACTCGGCTCGAATGCTCGCCGAAACTCTAGTTCGACTCCTAGGTGTTTCAGTTGAGATCTTTACGACAACAGCAAAAGATATCGATACTTGGGAGAACCACTACCAAGTGGGCACTTCCGTTGAAAACGGTGTAGTCGTTCATCGCTTTGCCGTTACCTCCGGCAGAGACAAATCATTTAGCCAAAAGACTTCGAAGCTTCTTGCATCAGCAGCTAGCCAGCCTGTTGCAGTTGGTAGAGAAATAATCTTCTCTCAGGGTCCAATTTCCGAGGATTTGATTGCTGCAGTTAGCCAATACGACGGAGACGTGTTGGCATTTTACCCATACCTTTATCACACAACAACGGAAGGAATCGCAGCAGCTACTACTCCCTTAAAGGTTGTACACCCCGCTGCACACAACGAAGCAATCTTTAACCTCGAATACATCGGAGAGGCATTTCGAAAGGCCGACGCACTCATCTACCATACTGACTCAGAGAAGGAGATGGTAGAAGAGCGCCATGGAGTTGCCGCAACCCCCAACCTAACCCTGGGTGCACCTTACCGACTTGCACCGAGCAATAAATTAGAGGATGAAAGACTCCAAGCAGAGCGATACCTCCTGTATGTTGGGAGAGTAGACCCCCAAAAAGGAGTATCGCTTTTGGCAGAGTACTTCTTGATCTACAAGGAACGCCATCCCAGTGATCTAAAACTCGCGATCGCAGGTCCGGTCATCATTTCACCAAACCTGAACGATGATATCGTCCTTCTCGGAACCATTGATGAAGTAACGAAGGCGACTCTGTTAGAAAATTCTCTCGCATTAGTGCAACCTTCGATACACGAATCGTTTTCAATCGTTCTGATGGAGTCATGGGAGAAGAAGCGACCCGTTATCGTCCATGGAGCGTGCACAGCCACAGTGGAACACGTCGAAAGGTCGGACGGCGGTCTCATCTTCGATGACTATCCATCCTTTGAAGCAATCGTCGAACTGCTCCTAGAGGATCCGAATATCGCAGGAGAACTAGGCGCTGCCGGCTATGAATACGCACACAACCTTTACTTCGAAGACAACATAACCCGCCGATATTACGACTTCTTACAACAGCTTCTACCCAACAGTTAGGCATGTGCGAAAACCAATCAATTACGATTCCATCGATTCGTCTGGTTGCAGTGTCTTGGCAAGGTCAAAAGAGACGCCGACACTCAACCAGCGGCATTCTGATAGATCTTTTCGAGGGTGTGCGCAAAGCGTGTAGTAACTTTTCCAACAAAAAGCTTTTCCATTGATGCAGGTGGACGACCATCTGTAATTGTCCAGCGCCAAAGTGAACCTCTAGAGTAGCTATCAAGAAGTTCAACCCGAGCGACTGATGCACCACTATTTAGAAGGTGAACGCCGTTACTAACAGCCACTACGAAACGAAATCCCTCAATTTTTGGATCTGCGATGGGTCGTTCTCCTTGATCGATCGCAACACTCAAAGTTCGACTAACCCGATCAAGGAGCTCGTTTAGATCCGCTAGAGAGAACAAAACAACTGAGGTTCCAAAGCCAAAGGTCTTCTCAAAACGCCACTCCAAAGCTTCGCTCTCGGGCACAGAGTCAGACTCAAACGAGACGTTTCCACTAGCGATATAAGTCCTAACACCGGAAAAGCCGTGGTCTTCAAAGCAACCTGCAAGCGAAGACATAGCTATGCGTCGCTTCCCTACGTTGATTCCACTCAAGAGCACGACATAACGCATGAAATCACCTCAATCGGTCTAAGCCGGACGAGAGACTATAGAAACCCTAACTGCGAGAAAACGAGTTAACCCTGTATTCTAGTGCCACTAATCCACTTGCAAGGGAGGGGTTTACAACTTGAAAACCCACCTTCTCTTCAACCCAAGCGATCGGACTACGCATATGGTCATTTATGGTTACTGCTAGTCCATAAGTCCCGTCCAAAAGAGGGACGGTATCAAAGTAGAGCTCGAAGACTCCGTCGCTATCGATATCAAATGGATCAATCTTTAGGTCTTCACTATTGGCAGAGAAGACAGCCTCGCCATTAGCTGCGAGGATTGAGAGCGTAATATTGGCGCCACCAACTTGTCGTCGAGCCGCATAGTTGATTACGATCTTCAACGGGTCATGAGGTGCAATGCGTGTGCTATCACCACTTTGCTCACCATCCGCCACAGCCGAGATGGACGTAATAGCAATTGCCTGCTCTTCGTGGACTGGAGTTGACGAAGACACTGATCCAGCTGCCTCGACTATCGCCCCACCAACTTGGCCTTTGGTGCGATTCAGAGAATCACGCAACTCGGCAATTGCATCCGCCGGCGATCCTTTACCAATCAAACTCCCATGATCAAGCACATATGCAAAATCACAGATCGCACGAACCAGATCTGGAGAGTGCGAGACAAATACGATCGTCCGACCATCTTTTTGGAAGGATTTGATCCGGTCGATACATTTTCGTTGAAAGTTTTCATCCCCAACAGCCAACACCTCGTCAACCAAGAGGACGTCGGGATCGACATTCACCGCTACCGCAAAGCCAAGACGAGCGTACATTCCCGACGAATAGTACTTCACTTGATTGTCTATGAATTGACCAAGTTCACTAAATTCTACTATCTCATCGAAACGCAACTTGACTTCTTTTACGGGAACCCCAAGGAGTGTCGCAGAAAGAAAGATGTTATCACGTCCTGAAAGCTCAGGATGAAATCCCGCGCCAACTTCGAGCATTGCCGAGACGCGCCCTTTGACTCGGATCTCTCCGGAATTAGGTTGAATTATGCCAGCAATGGTCTTCAAGAGAGTAGATTTTCCCGAACCATTGTGACCCAACAGGCCGACCGAGGTACCCTCTTGAATTTCAAGCGATACATTTTTCAAGGCATAAAACTCTTGGAAAGGATTCTTCCCTCCGTGAATTACTCGTTCTTTCAACGATGAAAACTTTTCGGAGTACAGACGGAAGACTTTAGTGACGTCTTCGACTTCTATTGCATTAGACAAAGGTTAAAGCTCCTCAGCAAAATTTCCCTCCATGCGCCCAAATACCCGTAGCGCAATTAAAAAGAGAACCGTCGAAACAATAAAAACAATGGATAACTGACCAGCAAACCAGAGTACTGAATTCGTTGGGAGTATATGAACTACGGTATGAAGGCTGCCTAGAGGTGACACCTTGGCATAGAGGGCTCGCTGGAAGGTCAAGATAATGGCAGTCATTGGACTTATGAAATCCAAAAACAAGATGCCGTGACGAGATAAGGTACCTGCAATCTGCTGATAGGGGTAGACAACCGGGGTTGCCCAAAACCATGCCATCAAAACTATCTCAAGCAAGTGCTGCGTATCTCTGTAGAAGACGTTTAGTGCTCCCAGGAGAATAGCCAAAGCTCCAGAGAAGATCATCAGGTCAACAAACGCAAAGAGCACAAGTGGTAGGTACGAAAAAGCCGGCACATCTCGCGCTACCACAAGCGCGATGATTAGGACGATACCTTGCAAAAAGAAAAATACCATCGACGAACCGACGGAAGCAAGAGGCAGTACCTCGCGAGGGAACGAAACCTTCTTTATTATTCCAGCGTTTGCTACGATCGATCCAGTTGCACCCATAATTGCGTTTGCAAAAAAGTTCCAGACGACTAAACCACAAAGCAAAAATATCGCAAATTGCGGAATTCCGTTTTTGAAGACTAATTGGAAAACTACGTAGTATATGACTAGGGTCAACGCCGGGTTCAACATCGACCAAACAAAGCCCAATACACTGTTTTTATATTTGACCGAGAGTTCCTTGCGAACCATGCTAGCTAGCAGTGGGCGGTATTCCCAAAGGCGCACAATACGCTTTGGCACGCTGATAGAGGCCGCGACTACGTGAAGCTCACTTCTGCTTACGCGCCCTCTATCACTACCCTCAGAGTGCTCCTCGGATTGAAAGTGATCTAACACGTCCACTCCTACAATTCAATTTGTTGAAAATTCAATAAGTCTTTCAAGCCTACTTGGTTGAAATCTTCGCTGACGAAGATCGAGTAATAACTTGATCAATGAAACCATACTCTTTAGCTGACTCAGCCGTAAACCAGCGGTCACGCTCTGAGTCTCTCTGAACCGTCGCTAAGTCCTGACCGGTATGCATTGCAATTCGCTCAGCGAGCATCTTCTTCATATAGCCAATTTGCTCGGCTTGAATCGCGATATCGGCAGCTTGACCCTGCATCTGCGCAGATGGTTGGTGCATCATAATTCTTGAGTGAGGAAGAGCAAAACGCTTGCCTGGGGTACCTGCGCAGAGAAGGAATTGCCCCATCGAAGCCGCTAGTCCCAAGCAGATCGTAGCGATATCACAGCTTACATATTGCATAGTGTCATAGATCGCTAGGCCGTCTGTTACCGATCCACCTGGAGAGTTGATGTAAAGCGCAATGTCCTTCGTTGGGTCTTCTGCCTCAAGCAATAGAAGCTGGGCGCAGATAGCGTTTGCCATCGCCTGGTCCACAACACTGCCAAGAAATATAATGCGCTCACGCAAAAGTCTTTGGAAGATGTCAGATCCAGACTCGAGGCGAGTTGGGTCGCCGGCCATCATGAGTTGATTAATGGTTGAGTTAGTCGACTGCATCGTAAAATCCATATCTCCAAGCTAATAGATCAATAAGAGTTTGTTACACAAATACAACACCGTCGGGGCAACTTTCATCCAATCGATCGGCGAATAACAATTCGTCCGCGTTTCCAAAGAGCATGGTCCGCTCGGCCCAAGTGAGCGACTATGTTTGTTATTCGCAATTCAAAACACGCGGACGTGGCGAAATTGGCAGACGCGCTAGATTTAGGTTCTAGTGCCGAAAGGCTTGGGAGTTCGAGTCTCCCCGTCCGCACCAACAACTGCCTTCTCTCGCGAGACAAGATCTCAAGTGCGCAGTGCAACAGTAATTCGCGCACCATCAAACCTCAAAAAACCACAACATTCTTGATATTCGCTATAATATTTCCAATATGGAACTATTTCATAATGAAAGCGAATCAGTTGTTGACTCCATCCTGCGCTCTTCGAGAGCGATCTTATCCATAGCGGTAAAGTCCCTGAACGAAATCGAGGAGACAATCTCTATCCCCCAATATCGAATCCTGGTGATTCTTGGCGGACGGGGCGATCTCCCAATGAGTGAGATCGTAAAGGAGACCTCTCTCGCTCCTGCATCAGCAACGCGGCTCTGCGATGACCTGCTCAAGAAAGGATTGATCGACCGAAAAGCGCACCTAGATGACAGGCGGCAGGTAATCATAACAATTACCAACGAGGGATCGCAACTGCTTCGCCGGGTAACCGAATCGCGGAGAGGAATGATCACAGAAGTGGTTGCAAATCTAGGTGAGGCCGACCTCAACGAGGTTGAAGAGGGCTTTGCGCTCTTCGCAAAAGCCTCACCCGAACCCGACGAAAAGATGCTTTCAACGAGACTTGGTTGGAGCTAGAGGAAAGATCATGAAAGGCAACTTCGCAACAAAATTCAACGGCCTTCAGAGAACGACGCGCCATATTTATCTCAGTATATTTATCGGCATCGTCGCCGGCCTTGGTGCGATCCTCTTCTATGGCGCCCTAAAGCTTGCTACGGATCTTTTTCTCCACAAGCTCGCGGGATTTTACCCTCCGAATGCCGCAGGCGAAGGGGGACCCATCGGTGACAGCGTGATCAAACACCACCTCCTCTTTCTGCTATCGGTGACACTTGGCGCCCTCATTGCGGGGGTTGTAGTCTTCCTCTTTGCGCCAGAGGCAGAAGGCCACGGTACTGATGCAGCTATATCCGCGGTTCACAATAACCCCAAAGGCGTTAGATTGCGGGTCGTTGCAATAAAGATAATCGCTTCAGCGGTTACCATTGGATCAGGTGGTTCGGGTGGACGCGAAGGGCCAACCGCACAGATTTCTGCCGGCATTGGTTCGGCTGTAGCGCGATGGCTCAACTTAGATGAGATCGATGCCAAGATGGTCGTTGCAGTTGGACTTGGCTCTGGAATCGGTGCAATCTTCAAAGCTCCATTAGGAGGTGCGATTCTCGCATCTGAGATCCTCTTTGCCTCCGACTTCGAGATCGCCTACCTAGTCCCATCCATGATCGCCTCTGGAATTGCATATGTCATATTTGGAAGTGCGTATGGATTCGCATCGGTCTTTTCAGTGCCAGGTGCTCACTTTGTAGTATCGATCGGAGCATTTTTAGCAATAGTAGTTCTTGGGTTCGTATCAGGCCTCGCAGGAGTTGCCTACTCTAAGACCTTTTACTTCACCGTTGGACTTGCTCGAAGACTAAAGAAGTTTCGCTACTTCTTGGTCGTACTCGGTGGTTTTTTGGTCGGCCTCATCGGCTTTGCTTACCCCCAAGACGTCGGCACCGGATATGGATATCTTCAGCAGGTTATCGATGGTGGTGGCGCGCTCAAAGACGCCTTTTTCGTGATCATTCTCATTGGGTTGCTTCGAATAGTTGCCACCTCCCTTTCGATCGGCCTAGGCGGTTCCGGTGGCGTCTTTGGCCCCGGTGTTGTCGTAGGAGGCTACATTGGTGCTTCGGTTTGGAAGGTAGCAGTCCAGCTCGCACCATCACTTTCCCACCAAGAGGCGGCCTTTGTCGTAATTGGAATGACCGCTTGCTTCGGAGCGGTAGCGCGTGCGCCACTCGCTATGGTGGCACTAATCGCAGAAATGACAAACACCATCGTCTACGTCGGCCCGACCCTCATTGCGATTACGATCGCACTCGGAGTAGTTACCTTCTTCGGCACAACGATGTACGAGAGTCAAACTGTCTCAAAGGACGACACACGCACCCTCATGGAGATGAGGACGCCGTCTAAATTCAAGATAACTAATTCGAAGAGTTGACTTTCTATAGACCAAACAAAGTCCGAGATCGATCTCTACGAAATCTGAACTTGTTATATGGAAACGCAAATGTCGTTATCGATCGACTCATCTTTCGCTAAAACGAAGGCGACTAGAGAGTGATCGTCTTAGGGAGGGGCGAGACCAACTTGAAGAGCTCTATGTCTCCCCCTCGATAGACCAACTGTGCCCCTAGGGATATCACCTTGGCGAACTTATCGCTCGTTGCGACGTCGGGCACGCCATAACCATTCGACAACGTCACTTGTGAAGACGTCGTGAGCAGAATGTAGACGTTATTAGAAGCGACTGGAATCGGCGTTGTAGTAAGGTCGCTGAAGACGTAATCTCTACCCGAGAAGCGTCCGAGGAGCCTAGGATCGCCTATCACCTCACTTGAATCGCTGATGTAGCTCGCTGCTACGGCCAAGGGTTGCCTATCGAACGACGATATCGGATAGTAAGTGTTTCCTATAGCTTGAGAGGCAACGAGCAACGACCCCACCGTAATCGATAGAGCTACCACGATCGCACTGGCGCTCACGAACCTTCTCCCCATTCGAGTAAGAGCAATTAGAACCTTAACGGACGATGCGAATACAAAGATGCTCGCACCGAATCCATATAAGGGTTCATTGAGTACCGGTAAAACTCCAAAAAGAGATGCACCGACGACAAAGATCACCGCCGTCAAGGGTCCGAGTACTCCAAGTGCTCCAACTCCCCCACCGACTAGAAACACCTCGACGATTGACGTTAAATTGGAGACGATCGACTTCCAAATAAGCGAAGGTGATGCAACGAATCTCCCTAGTGACGCATACGTTGCCGACTGGCCATATGGAATTAGAGTCGGAGCATAAGTGGCAATAAAGATTGTAAAGTCAATGCCCTTAGCAAAGCCAAGTGCGGAGTAGAAAACCATTGCTACGATCCCAAGTATCGCCTCCGTTATCGCCTCGATTCGCTTTGAAAATCTGACGGACAACAACCTTGCAACACCGACGAAGGCAAGGATCAATCCACCGTAGAATCCGTTCAGAAGCAGGGCAACTATGGAGATAATACGTAACGGAATCTTTGTACCTGGGGAAGGCCTCAAAATCAATAGTCCAAAGACCATCGAAATAGCGAGGTCAAAGTGAATCTCTCCAAATAAAGAGAGGTAGAAGAATGGGTTCAATAGGACCATCATCAGAACTATTGCTTCGTAACGCGTTTGAAGCGACTGCTCTTCGGTACTTCCCCTCAAGAGGTCGGTCGCATAAGAAAAAGAGAGGACGTTGATCGCCGAAAGGAAGATGACATAAAGAGAAGCGAGCACCAACGGACTCCGCGCAACTAACGCGACAAGCGAAACTATTGCAAAGAGAAAACTCCCTGATCCTCGAAGAAACGGAAATCCAAAGTAAGAACCACCCAGGCCGACCTGCCAATTTCCAATCAGGGCGAACTCTTGATAGTAGCCACCAAAGTTCACCCCGAGAGAGTAGGTACGAACACGAAGTGTCATGATGACCAACGAAACGATGAACTGAATTAGAAGCAAGAGTCGCCCAAGTGCTTTAAGTGACTCTTTTGGAGACGGATCGTTGCCCACAACTAGAGACTAGCGATAACGCCTCAAAAACTTGAATGTTTTAGTTACATTGATGGGATTTTGCAGCTAAAGCGACCAAAGAGGGGCAAATGATCCCTCTCTACCGTCACTTGCTGAGATCGCAACAACCTCTACGGAGGAACCGACGATCCGATAGGCCCTCACTTTATATGGCTTCGCCTTCAACGAAACCAGAAAGTGAAACCAGCGATCATCGGGGCAAGCTGCAATATCAGTTTGTGATGGATAAGCATCCGTCATCGTATGACTATGGTACAGGCCAACTATCTCCAAACCCTTGGTCTCTGCCTCTTGGTCAATCGTTAGAATGTCCTTGGGTTCCATAGTAAATTCATAGGGCGATGGTCTCTGACTTCGTGCGCTGCGAACAAAGTGGATGGTATCGCCACTTCCGATCAAAAGTCCGCACGCCTCATTTGGGGTTTCACCGACGCAATGGCGGACGATCTCGGAGATATCATTGCTGCTTATGTGAACCATCAAATTTAGACTAGGCAAAATAGGCCTAAAAGTAGGTAACGATGGCTAAAAAGAAACAGTCAACCGCAGAGTTGATAGCAACAGGTGAGAGATCAATCGCGCAAAATAGAAAAGCGCGCCATGAGTACGAGATTTTAGAAGAACTCGAATGTGGCATTGAATTGAAGGGTGCGGAGGTAAAGTCTCTACGCGAAGGTAAAGCACAAATTCAAGATGCCTTTGGTCGAATAGTAAATGGAGAGATCTTCATCTTTCAGATGAACATTGCCAAGTACGAATTTACAAATGGATATGGCGCCTTTGAAGCAACTAGGCCGAGGAAGCTACTCGCCCACAGAGGTGAAATCGATGAGCTGACCGGAAAGCTCCAGCAAAAGTCGTTGACGCTAGTCCCGCTGTCGCTCTATTTTCGCGGTGGAAAGGTCAAGGTCAAGCTGGCTATCGCCAAAGGTAAGAAGAATTACGACAAGCGCAGAGACTTGGCCGAAAAAGATTCAAAGCGTGATCAACAACGCGAGATCGCATCGTTGCGGCGAAATAGCTACTAGAGGACCTATACTTATAAGGCTACTCTCAAAACGAGGGTATGCACGAGGGGGTGTCAGGCTTCGACTTTGGGATTTGCGGTATGGGAAGCGAGTCGTGGTCTCCGGAACCACGTTAAAGAGCCGGGCAAAAAAATAAACGCCGAGCCACAGCTCGCACTCGCTGCCTAATTAACGGCGCGACGTCCTCCCACCTCGAGCTCTTAGGGGTGGTTCTGGGCGACATCAAATAGAGATAAGCTCGACCAACGCCTGTAAGGAAGAGACGAAAAACAAAACGGGCTAAGGGTTAGAACAGAGGTAGCCGGTATTCTGACCACAAAAATTACTTGGCTACTGCACTCGGAGAAGCCATATTAACGAACCGAAGGACGCGGGTTCAATTCCCGCCACCTCCACTAGCGAGTTTGCCTAGTGATTGCAGATATTTCAGCAATCACTAGGCAAACTTCTTTAAAGCGGTACTCACCTCTTAGAACTTCGTAACGAGCACGGTTTACCCTGCGAAGGCGAAAAGTTCATCGGCTTATCAACTGTAAAAAGTTACATCAGGCACAAGAGGACCTAAAGCTTGCCAAGGGCAATGGGTTCTGCCTTAGCTAACGCAAATACCGCTTCGAATCGAAGCCGATGAGTTCTGATCAACAAACCCATTGGGAAATTTTAGGTCTTGTCTAGAATTAATTTACAGATCGCCAAAAGAGCCACTATCGCTTTGCACGGGCGGATAGGCCAAGAGATTCACCTCACCACAAACATCGTAACCCCTACCTTTGGATTAGTCTAGGTGAGGTCTTCAGTACCTTAGCTCAATACGAAACAGCGCTTTTGGTAGACATGCGCCAGGTGTCGATTCCATTCTAGCAAGCCAGTAACAGACATTACTGAACCTCTGATAACATCATCTAGGTACTAAACACGCCTCTCAAATTATTACCTCAATTTTGCCATTTTCACGTTAGAGGGGATATCAATAGGTCGAGTACTGATTGCCACAATGAGCAAGGGTACCGCAACTTAAATGGAACCCACCATAGAATCCGCCACCTAGTTGAAGAAAAACTGCCAAGTGTTGCCGCAAAACGCGCAACTTATAAGCTTCAAAAATGACAACCAATTAAGACTTTGATCGTCACTTCTGTACAGTTTTCGGGCATTGAATATATGCCCCATTCTCCATTCATGCATCCCATCCGAGCAGCAACGGCGGTCAGACAGTCTTCAAATACTCTCTACCACGGCTCCCGGTATTCCTAATCAGAGTCATCGCGGGAATCGAACGTAAAAAGTTCGTCGAATCCGCCAAATCGCACTTGTCGCGATTGCAGTCGCTGGCGTCGGAGCTACGCCGTCATTCCTAACAATACGTTCGCGACACCCGACATAGCCCTCGAACCCGATTGCGTATTGCTTATAAACGCATGCGTGACTATTCCGATTTGGAAAGGGGAAAGGATTTCTCAATTACAAGGTGCTAGAATAGGCCGGAGAGGTTTCGTTCTAGCTTTATCTAATACAACGATTTATGCTTCTACACCCTACGGCGAGATTATGCGATGAAACACGTCGTTCACTATTGGCATTATCTGCCGCCACGCTTGACGCTATAGCCATTCATCACGCTGCATATCAACGGCTAATTCTCACGAAGCGAAATGGAGCGCAGAACTGACGCTGCCGAGAAATTGGATAAGATCTCTGAGACTATGCGCAATCCCACCGAACCTACTCCTAGACGCTCCCCCAGTATCAACCGTGCCATCTTCTTGGACAGGGATGGCGTCCTGATATCAAATGTTTTTCGAGAAGATAGAACTTTAGGTTCTGTTAGAAAGGCAAACGAGGTAATCTTCAACGAAAGTGCTGAAACGGCGATGAATTTGGCGATAGCCAATAACTTCGAAATCTTCGTTGTATCGAATCAACCGGATATCGAACGAAAACTCATCAACTACGGTGACTTTACAGAAATCGATAATTTACTTGGAAACCGGTTTGGGGCTATCTCAGAAACTCGATACTGTCCACACTCTGGCGAAAATGAGTGTAGCTGCAGAAAACCCAAACCCGGAATGGTTTATGACTTGGCTGCAAAATATAACATCGACCTTGGTAAGTCCTGGATGATAGGTGACCGAAGCTCAGATATGCAAGCGGGTCACAGTGCGGGGGTCAACATTATATGTATTCCGCCATTAGTGTGCGGCGTACTCGCGGAACGAACCTGCAAGTTCCCAGATCCACACTTGGAAGCAAATGACCTATTGTCGGCAATCGCAATAGCTATAAATCAAGGAGATCAATGCGCCTGATGGCATTGTCGAGCGACCCAGGCGTACCGATCTCCATGTACTTCTTTTGCGTCAACAAGCACCTAATAAGTCCCCGTGAAGCCATATGACCGAGGATAATTGACAGATCTATCGATTCCGAAGGGAATATATATTGCGCCGTAGATTCGAGGTCCTTCCTTCTAATAAGCAGTAGTCCATAATCCAGATAGTCGAAGCCTTGCGGCTCACCCTTCTTGTGTCTAATTACGAACTCACCGTCAATCGCAGTATTACATGTTCCATCGAAACCTACCACCGGTTTCGTAACTGCCATGACGCTCGCATCACAACCGGCACCTTCATATACCGACCTCAGAGAGTCGTAGCTTTCTTCAAGGAGGTTATCGCCATATGTCAGAAAAAAACTTGAAGGAAGAAACGGAAGGGCGCGAAGAAGTGCACCCCCCGTTCCCCTTAGTCGTGGACCATCGTTTAAAGTAGCGATCGGAATTTCGTAATCCCGTTGCTCCAACGCTTCCAAGATCTGGTTTGAACGGAATCCAAGCAAAAGGAGAACGGAATCTATACGGTTTTTCAAAGCTTCGTCAACCTTGTAGTCAAGAAACGATTTCCCAGCTTGCAGTTCAAGTAACAACTTCGGCTTTCCGCCAGCCACAGATTCAATACGGGTTCCTTTGCCCCCCGCCAAAACTACCAGCGAATCCATTACCATCCCTTAATGGTTGATGAACCCTCGTAGTCGATTGCAATTGGAACTTCAATCAAATTATGGGTTTTTAGAGCTGCGCGCAACTTTGCCTTTTTATCCGTAGAAAACAGGAGAAACCCGCCTCCGCCAGCACCAATCAATTTGCCACCGAATGCACCGGCATGGATTCCATCGTCAATGACCGAATCAACCCAATTGTGAATCTCCGATGGCTGGCGATGAAACTTGAGCTTCCACTGCTCATTGAGCTGGCGGCCAAAGTCATCGATAGCACCGTCGACTAGTGTTTGAAAGGCGCGATAACCAGCTTCACGCACCGCCTTCAGATTCTCTGACGTGGAAGTCATCGAGGTAGCCTCTTTTGCCATAGTCCTTAGCTCGTCCGATGCACTTCGTCTGACACCCGTGAAAAATAAAATCAAGGATTCTTCGAAGTCACGTCGATTCGTCTCAGACATATTCACCGGAGTAACTTCGACTTTGCCATCTGGCTTGAATTCGAATGCAGTTAACCCTCCGATGGCAGCGATATACTGATCCTGCTTACCTACCGGCTCTTTCAAGTGATCAATCTCGATCTCGCAGGCGCGTTCAGCAATCCATTCGTTCGAGAAAACTCTACGTTGATACATAGTCAAAGCCTTAATCAGACCTACGCCAAAAGAACCTGAGCTCCCAAGTCCCGTACCTGCGGGGATATCGGCAATCGACGTGATCTCGACTCCTGTTGGTGCACCTAGATCGCGGAGCACCTCTCTAATCATAGGATGACGAATCTGCTCTAGATTTTCAACATTTTCGATCTCTGAATATTTAAGAAGATACTTTTCCTCGAAATTTTTATGTAACGCGAGATAGACGTATTTGTCGATGGCGGCTGCAACAAGAAATCCACCACCATGATTCTCATAAAATGATGGGAGGTCAGTACCACCACCGCCTAACGAAATGCGGAGTGGGGTTCTAGATATGATCATTGGGCGTACGCACTTTCAACAATTTTCAGGACTTCTATGGCGTCCCCAAGGGATGCACCGACAGAATCAGAGCCTTCTAGGCGCGAGATAAAATCTCCACATTCCAAGTCCCACGATAGGTCTTGGGGCTGAAACTCCACAGAAGTAATCTCGGGAGGACCTATGGTTTCACCCATGTCGTACTCGCGGTAGGTCTCCGGCCCATAAGAGCCGCCAAGACCACTAACTTCCAGCTTTCCCCGTTCGCAAAAAACCTCTAAATT
The DNA here is from genome assembly GCA_021826315.1 of Actinomycetes bacterium. Lineage (GTDB taxonomy): Bacteria > Actinomycetota > Acidimicrobiia > Acidimicrobiales > Acidimicrobiaceae > Acidithrix. The sequence continues at coordinate 45,242 of JAKAZZ010000010.1, read as the reverse complement.
GAACTTGTTTTTCCATTCCGTCCAACTTGCGGAGATGGTGACATCGAAAGAATTATCGTCACTACCTAAGATTAGCGTCCCTGCTTCCTCAACTTCTCCACCCCAAAAAACGTTTCTCAGCTTGGCGAATTCTAAGTTCAAATTGGAACCCGTGATATACCGCGTCAAATCAATTAAATGCGAACCCTGATCGAGGAGTTCTCCTCCACCGGAAATATCTCTTTTGAAACGCCATTCATTTTGATACCCAGGCCTGCCTCCGTGGCCATAAACAGCTCTTACTGAAATCACGCGTCCCAACTTTTGGTCGATTACCGCACGTCTAATTGCAATAATTCCTGGGTGAAATCGGTGGTTGAAGCCGACACTCGCAGTAACTCCCAAACGCTCGACGCTCGCGTTTAACTGCTCGATATCACTCAACCTCGATGCACCTGGCTTCTCGACCAAGATACTGTGGCCTCTTTGGGAAAAGAAGTCAGCGGTAGAGGTCAACGCATTATGAGTTGTGGCAACGACTACCAGTCCGCCTTCATCCAACATATCGCTCAAATGATCCAAGCTCGATGCACTTGGGCATCCAAAGGTCGTACCAAAACGAACCGACACATCAGGATTGAGATCGTATGCTCCAATGAGGTTGCACCCTAGTTTGGTGAAGGCCGACGCTCGCTTTCTTCCTATCAGACCACATCCCACTATCGCGAAATTACGAGTCATACTTCAGACCTTCTCCAGTATCCAAGGATTAGCCAGTATCCATTGAACGGTATCGCGAACCGAGCTTTCAATACTCCTCTTTGCCGTCCACCCCATTTGCTTAGCCTTTTCGACATCGAGAAGAATAAACGGATTATCGCCTACCCATCCTTTAGAACCGCCGGTGAATTCAAACTCCGGATCTACGCCCATTTGACTAATGATCCATTTCGCAGAATCCATTACCTGACAGGTGTCTGGAACTCCAAGGTTGAAAACGTCAAAGTCATTCTGAGAGCGAACTGCCGTCACGGCGTCGATACAGTCATTGACATGCATGTAAGACTTGGTCTGCGTACCATCTCCAAGAATTCGAAGCTTTGAAGGATCGGCGACTAGCTGCTTGACAAAATCAATTACGTGACCGTGCGAGTAATGAGCGCCCAAAACGGAAACAAACCGAAAAACAGTACTCCTGAAGTACCCCGCAGTAGAGTAGGCGGCCAAAAATGACTCTGCGGAAATTTTCGACGCTCCGTAAAGTGAAGTCTGCACAGGCGAACCGTAATCTTCCGCCGTCGGAAACACCGTCGCCTCCCCGTATACAGAGCCTGTGGAGCTAAAAACAAAGTCAGAAACTCCAGCGTTACGCGCGGCATCGGCTACTTCCAAAGTCACCATTACATTCTGCTGCAAGTCAAGAAAAGGGTGATCCCAGCCGAATCGAACGTCTGCATTGGCAGCTAAGTGAAAGACCGTATCGCAGCCACTAATCGCTCGATCAAGGAGGTCTCGATCGGTTCGAAGATCCCCCTCAAAAATCTCGACGCCGCTTTCAGCAACAAACTCACGGCGTCCTGTTGAAAAGTTATCGAAAATTCGAACTTCGATGCCGTTACTTTTTAGAGAATCTGCAAGGTTGGAACCAATAAAACCGGCTCCTCCGGTTATTAGAACACGATTCATAGGGATGCGATGCTCTCCCAGTGCGGCTTCGCCGCTCCAATCGATGGATGGCCTATAACAAGATGCCACACCACGGCTTGAAAACCCTCGACCTGCGTAGTTACGTTACTCGGATTCACAACGGGCACTACCACCGATGCAGTGGCCTTCTTCGCCAAATGACCGCCGTCTCGACCGACGACACCTACGATTGTTGCACCCAAGGAAGCCGCGTAATCGACCACGTTGACCAACTGCATGCTTACCTTACGCTCCGCATCGCCACCGCCGACCGAAAAGATAAAAACACCATCATTCGAGGAAAATCGCGATGCCTTCAACCACTCAACGTAGGAATCTTCCCAAGACTGATCGTTGATACGTGCGGTTAGTTCGCTGACGTTGTCAGAAATACAATACGACTCAATTCCGCCCAGCTTACGAAAATCGCACGTGGCATGCGACGCATGTCCAGCTCCGCCACCAGATCCTGCGAAAAAGAGACGTCCACCATTTACCTTCACGACCGCGATCGCCTCAGCGACTTTATCCACACTGTTTACATCTATTTGCGATGCTATCGACGCAACCTCTTCAAGGAACGACTTTGTATAGGTCAACAAAATTCTCCCAGATATATCGTCCATCGCTGGCCCGACTACTTATAGTAAATTGCAAACATGCACCGTACACAAATTTCGGCTTCAATCGCCACCGCGCCTATGCTAAACGCTAACCTTGATACCGTAATTTGTAGCACCCTGCAGATCCAAATATAGTGAGGTAAAATGGTCCATCCCGCAGTTGAACAAATCGATATGTACGTTGATGCCGCTGAGATAGACGCACTCAAGAAGTTCGTCGATAACCCCCTAGTGAAGGGCTACACCACAAACCCAACGTTAATGAACAAAGCGGGAATCACCAATTTCATCTCATTCGCAGAGGAAGCTGCGTCTATTGTTAGCCCAGCACCAATCTCTCTCGAAGTATTCGCTGACGACGATGATGAGATCTACCGTCAAGCTCACATAATTAGCAAAATAGGCGACAATGTATTTGTGAAAATTCCCGTCACGAACACCAAAGGAGAATCCTTAGCTCCTCTCGTGACCAAGCTTTCCGCCGAAGGAATCAAACTCAACGTAACAGCGCTCCTGACAACCGAACAGGTAACCGAAATTAGCAATGCCCTCGATCCATCGACCGAGGCAATAATCTCAGTTTTTGCAGGCAGAATCGCTGACACCGGATGCGATCCGCTTCTGATCATGAAAGAAGCTGCTTCCGTCGTCCACCGAAACCAAGCGCACAAGCTTCTTTGGGCAAGCCCAAGAGAAATTCTCAACTTAGTTCAAGCTGTCGAGGCTGAGGCTGACATAATAACTATGACTCCAGACCTTTGGAAAAAAATAGAGATGCTGGGTAAAGACCTAACACAGCTTTCACTTGAAACCGTTCAAATGTTCTTCAACGATGCATCTACAGCGGGTTTTACAATATAAGGCCTTGACTGGTAGGAAGAACGAACACAAATACCGACAATTGGAATTCGATGCGAAAAGAAAATACAAAGTACAACTTGCCTCTAGAAATTCGTCGTCTATCGGTAGTAATGCCGGTCTACAACGAATATGAGACGATAGAGAACTCACTGAAAAACGTCCTGAGCGAGGACCTAGGTCCAATTTCCTTAGAACTAATTGTCGTCGAAAGTGCTTCGAATGACGGTACTCATGAGATTGTCAAAAACCTCGAACCCGACGACCGTATCATTAAGATCTTTGAACCGTCTCCCATGGGCAAAGGGCATGCTGTCCGAGCCGGACTCGAAGTCGCCACTGGCGACGTAATTGTTATTTTCGATGCCGACGATGAATACCGCTTCAGCGACGTTCATGTATTACTACAACCGATACAAAAAGGAGAGGCCTCCTTCGTACTCGGTTCTAGGCACTCAATCGGGAAGAAAGTTAGAGAGTTCGACCGCCACCGCTGGCTCTCGGTAGTGATGAATGGTGCGCACCTTTTCTTTGCGTTCCTAATAAATGTCTCGTTTGACGTTTCTATTCGTGATCCGTTCACAATGTGGAAAGTATTTCGTAGAGAACTGCTAGCAACAACCCCACTTGTATCAAATCGATTCGATCTTGATTGGGAAATTATTTGCAAGTTTGCGATGCAAGGATATATCCCAAAAGAAATACCAATTACCTACGTTTCGCGAGATTACGCACATGGGAAAAAAGTGCGACTTGTAAGAGATCCGATTTCTTGGCTTGTTTTGCTCGTCAATCTCAGGTTCACCAAGAAATATCGAGAATTAGTCACAGCCGAATTCAACGATCCTAGTTAAATAGACGGGTATCACAACCATGGCCCCAAACTGTAGAACGAAATTTTACAGCAAGCAGAGGATCAAAGTCAGACGCCTCGATCCGGTAACTGGACTTCAGGTCAATCATTTAACCAACTAAACCATCGATTGAATAAAACTTAGCGAGAATGCCGATAGAGGCCTTTGAAGCTCAAAGCCGAAGAACCGATTGCAACCAAAGCCAATTGACTACTTTTGGAGCTTCCAGATTTCCGAGCATCTTCACACTTAAAACATAGAAAGTTCGCAGTTCTCAACTTCTAGCGGATTTCATGACTGTTGCCCGTTCTCGAGGCGAAACCATTGAATCGAGCTGACCAACCAATTTGAAAAGCGACAATCAAACCTCACTTACAAGTCGTAAGACTATACGTAGAAGATTGGATTTTTCGGGTTACAAGCTATCTTCCGTATGATCCAGGCGCTAGCCATTTTAACCCATGGAAACGCAATGACCGTTAGCGACTATATCAATCGACTACCCTACGCAGTGTAAAGAGCTCCGAATTGTCGAAATCGCGTGTATCCGCGTCCCATGTACGCCATGGATCCCATTTTGCGCTTATCAATCTCCCCGAAAGACCCGGTATCGAATTATTCATGAGGAACTGTATTAGGCTGATGGCCTCCGACGTCGAATCTTCGTTTGTCTCCTTCGCACTTTTCATACGATTGTAAAACGAATGACCGACAGCTTCAGGTCCTGCGGCAAGCAGGTCGTCAAGCATTTGTGTTGCCATTAGGCCCGGTGCAACAGCATTGATGCTGATTTGCGTATCCTGGAGTTCGCCAGCGACCGTTTCAACAAGTCTGACAACGCCGGCTTTTGAAGCTGCGTAAGCTGAAATATTCGGCATAGGGCTTGTGGCACCCCCGCCACTTAATACGATAATTTGGCCATACCCTTCATCAATCATCGCCTTTATCGCCTGCTGGGCTACGAGTAACGTACCAAAAAGGTTGATTTGAATTGCACTTAGCCAAGTAGCAGGGTCAACATCTTTAGTTGATCCAAACGGTCCGTACACTCCCGCGCAATGTACTACCGCTTCGGGGGGACCGAACTTTTCCGACGCCTCATTAAAAAATGAACATACGCTACTTGCGTTTGAAACGTCAAGTTCCTTAGTGAAAAAATCACCCTTACCTTCAGGTAGGGTATTCTCTATTTTCTTTAGGCCGCTAAGGTTTCGTGCTCCAAAGGAGATGTTCCAGTCATCCAGCGCACATTGGCGCACAACCGCCGCGCCAAGACCCCTACTTGCACCAGTTACAATTGCATGCTTCCTTTTCACTTTGACGTTCCCTTTCCAGGGGTAAAGTATTTATCGCTAAATACGATTGCAACATCGTTGCCTAAAAGCCCAATCGCGTCAATAATCACAATTTTGCTTTTGATGGTCGATAGTAGTGTTGGAATTTCCTTTGCACTTACTTCGGGACCGCAAATTACGGCGGCATCGACATTTTGGAGAGCTTCAAGCAAAGACTTATATCGTTCCATGTGCTGAGTTTCAGGGGTGAGAGCTTCCGCTAGGCCATCGTAGATAGCGATGCCGTAACCAAGTGCCTCGAGCTTTGTAGCTACTTCGAGACCAAAGCTTCTTCGGAGGGTACTAGTCCCCGCCTTGTAGGCAACACCGACGATAAGGATTTTAGAATTGGTAGACCCGAGCTGACCCTGAATTTTCTTGATAGGCCATTGATGCTGCTCGTCATGACTCTGCATAATTGAATTGATCAAAGGTACGCTGACGGAGTTAGCTTTGGAGATCTCCTCTAAGTATCGAACGTCTCGCGCCAGCGTACCGCCGGCGATAGGTCCGCCGGGTGCGACATATGCTTGAGCGCCTATCCGTTGATCTGTCTTGAGCGCCTTTGCAACATCAAAAGCATTCGCACCTGTTGACTCGGAAACCCTAGCAATTTCATTAGCAAATGCAACTGAAAGTGCTAAAAACGTGTTAAGAGCATGTTTGGTGACTTCGGCTGAAGCGGTCGACATTCCTAGAATAGGTTTTCCAAGTGTTGCAAGTGCGATTGTGACATCTTCTATAGCTTTGGGGGAGTCTGAGCCGACGACAACTCTATCCGGTTCCATAAAGGACTTCAATGCTGAACCTAGGCGCAAATTCTCGGGGCTGTACGCTAAGTTGATTGTTGCGGCGGGGTTTACGCGACTAAAGATTTCGGAAACCAGAGCCGAGGTGCCAATTGGAAGTTGCGACGATATTACAACCGATGAACCATCGGACACGTGTCGGGCGAGGTTCTCAATGCTTCTCAAAACACTATTCACGTCGGCTATATCCCGCTCGTTTACCGGCGTATCAATGGTTATCCAGACCAGTTCGCATTCGGAGGCTTCATGTAGATCGGAGGTGAACTTTATCTGATGTCGGTCGACGACAGATTTCATCATTTCTGGTAGTCCAGGTTCCGCTATAGGAAGTTTCCCAGCTCGTAGCGTAGTAATCCTATCTATATCTTCATCAATCGCAATGACATTATTTCCTAGAGTTGCAAGGGAGGCAGCGTAAACGCACCCTAGGTGCCACAATCCGAATACAGCAATTTTCATATTCAAAACACTATTACGTGCTGGCTCGTGAAGGGACCATATCGTCACTCCTTTGCCGATTAGTTTGGAAACACAACGCTCCCAAGCGCAACCTAAACACGCAACTGAACCTTTCCACGATATGCGACATAGTTCTCTCCAATTCACGGGAGATTGGCTAATTTGGGAGAATTTAATACAAAAGAGGCAAGGCGTCAAAAATATGCCTCGAGTTTGCGATCTCACAAAAAAAGTATCAGGATGGGCTGACTATGCCTGGCGCGCAATGGCCGTCGTTGAAAAAATCGTCGATGGGATAGTTTTCGACACCAATTTAGAGGCGTGATCGAGATCCTTGAATATGTCCAATAGCGAAAAGGAAAGCAGAAACATTCGGTATTCGTGATCTTACGCCAATCGAGTTTCAAAAGTCACCCATTTCCAAAGCTGCGTCGATAAGCGGCAATCCGTGAAGCGCTTGATAAACGACTCAAAAACAAAGAAGGATAAGTTGGTCATCATCACGCGCTCGACGGCGCGCAAATCACCACTGCGACAGTTGAGACCTCTCAACGAGATCAATCAAGGTTCTCTCCATGCCCTCATGAAAGGTGAATTTCGGCGACCAATTTAGCAGATCACGTGCATTTGCAATATCCAAAACATTTGCCGGAACATCGTAAGACCGCTCCCCCGAGTAGCTCACGTCCAATTGGTGCCCGACCAAATCACTCAATTCCCTAATAATTTCGTTGACACTAGTACCCTTGCCGGAAGCTATATTCAGTGAATCTGGGGTGACAGAGCTTCTCTCCATCGAAGCATACCGAACCAGCGCCTCCGACAAATCCGAAACATGAATGAAGTCCCTCACCACCTGACCGGAACCCCAGATAGTGATCTTGGATCCCCTGAGTGCCTTTTCCGCAAAAATAGTCGCGACTCCCTGGCCACTATCAAGATTCTGCCCAGCTCCGAACGGGTTAGCTATCCTTGCTATTCTGCAATCAATCCCGTAAAAACTGCGATAGAAATTTATATACGTCTCCGCAGCAACTTTTCCCGCACCGTATGCCGTAGTGGGCTGAAGTCTATGCGTCTCAGGGATAGGAACTATTTCAGGTCGCCCATAGACAGTTCCCCCAGACGAAGCGAATAGCAATTTTTTTGAAATATTCCTACGATCCGAAAGGCTCTTTAGAAGTTCAATCAAAGGCAACACGTTTGCATTTAAATCTTGTCCGGGATCAAGCTGAGCTTTAGCGGGCGTGCTATCCCACGCATAGTAGTGTACCACGTCGACGCGCTCCAAAAAATTGTCCCAAATCGGCTGCCGGATATCGCAATATTCCCACTTTATGAAAGGAGCAGCAGCTTTAGGAAATTCAAACTGCGGTTCGCGCCGACTTGCGAGAACAACACTTATTTGACGTTGCGCCAATGCCAATGCGACATGCCGTCCGATAAAACCTGTTCCACCAATTATGAGATGAGTTTCTTGGAAACTGCTATTAGGGATTTTTACGGACACTCTACCTCTCCTTGGTGGCCGAAAGTAAGTGAAATAGTGAATGCTTCACTCTCAGAACATCCAAGGTAACGGCATTAAATGTAAAAACTGCAAAACCAGACGATTCAAAGGAATCCCATATACTCTGAAATATTTGCACGAATCCTCGACATCAAGTTCGTACCTAAACTAAATAGATCTTCTCGTGAAAAAGTGCTCAAATGTAGGCAGGAACTCGCACATACGTTTATCAACATTCCCACAATCAATTCAATATCCGCTATCTTCGAAATGAGCTGCCGGCGCGACTCCTAGAAACGAAGAGGGCTACATAATCTCCGATATTACAATCTTGGCAGAATCGAGCGTACAAAGATCTCGTGAATACCATGACACTCTCCATATCGGCATTTCAATGTCTCGAAGTGCCAGGCAATCTCACCAAAAGCGCTTTCTTTCCCAGCATTTGCGGAATTACTCCTATGACCCGCTCTAGGGCATGAATTATAGTTCCATCGATAGGAAGCGGTTCGATCGGAAGATCGCTAGGAGTGATTTTAAGGCCTTCAATTATTTGCATAACTTCAGATGTTGCCCAAAACATCGATCCAACGGGAAAATTAAAGTAATGAGGAATATTGCCATTCCAAGAAGCTCTCCTCAACAAGTCCTCACCGAACATTCGGTTTTTTGTCCACCCAATAACGTGAGGGTCGTCTGCGTATGACACTGCTATCGAATCCTGACTTACCATCTGATCAATGATCATATCTATCGTTGGATAACGACCTCCAATTGTGTTCTCAAGCATAAATTCACGCCATTTAGCGACGAAATCTCGTTCGCTCACATGAGAGGAGAATTTTGTGTGTACATGACCCACAATTGAATAATCTTTCGATAGAGTGTCAGACAGATTAAGAAACGGACCAAAATTCCTACCAGAGTTAGGCGAAATTATTATTTCAAGCGGTTCGAGATGTGCTCGCTTCGCAGCTTCGGCTACTTTGCTCCTATCATCTTCGCTTGAAACAGAGACGAATAAGTCAGGTTTCATATCATTCTTAGCTATCCTTTGAAAGATATCCTCAACCAATTGCGTGTAAAACGCGTGAATGTGAATTGCTGTCCGAACGCTCGGCATACTACTTGGTTTGCTAAATTCCCTGATAGTTATACTGTCGCGGGTCACAGTATCCGAAGTGCCGTTGGCAATTTCATAGATAGTTTCGATTGGTTCGAGAACAAATCCGGATTCTTCTGAAGCAATTCCAGGATGAAAGCCGGATTCTGACTTCATCTTTCGAAGTGATCCACTCGCCCACGAACGAATGAATGCTCCCGAATAATCACCACCCTTGCCGGCCGAACTTTCTATTATTGAGTTTACGTCCGCGTGTCTCTCTTTTGCCAATCCGAGAATCTCACGTAGTCGACGTACGTAGCTTTCCATGCTCATAGTCTCTTGAACATTACCACGATCGCTTTTGTAGCTTTTTTCCGACGTCTCAGATCGTGCTGAATTGACTATCGCGATCGTCGCTTCTGCCATCGATTCAACGTCACTATATGGAACTGCTACTCCTACTTCATGACCGACATCCTGCGCAAGCTTCCTAAAAAACCCTGGGAGTCCTCCAGCTTGCTCGAAGCAGACCACCGGTGTACCATAGTAAATTGCATCAAGTGCCACGTTCGGAAGAGGGTCAAGCCGCGATGTAACGAGCATTGCAGCAGCGTTGGCAAATAATGAATCTGGATTCTCCATAAAGTCTACGAAATGTATATTTGCTTCGACTCCAGAGTTCTTAACTTGCTGTTCCACCATCGTTGCATACGTTCGAGTCTGCTCTATTGGAGATCCGAGCCAAACGAACTGCAAACCACTATCCGGGTCGTTTCGCAAGATCTGTGCAGCAACCGACACGAAAAGGTCAACACCCTTGCGGAAATCTACAGTACCGCAACCTACGACATACTTTCCTTTCAACCACGATGCTGAAATATCCAATTCACCTGATCGAAAACCTGAAATAGAATCCCTCTTAGGGGAGCTTCCACTGTACAGTTCGTCGTACAGAATTTTTCCTTGCGGAAGAATGACCGAATTCCTGACGCCGTAGCTCTCGAGCATTTCGACGGTTTTGTCTCTCACCAACTCGGAAGAATACACGACAATATCAGACGCATAAACTGTGTCATCAAAAAAACCCAAGGTCTCTTGCGTCGGAAATTCGTGAATCAAAGATATCGTGGCGTCTGATGTTACCACCCCTTGAAGATGGTTCAGTTCGCAACCAGAAACCACTGTATTTGCAATCACGGCACCAAAGGTACGTGGAAACCTTGTAATACCTTTTGTGACTTCATCCGTGAAAACTTGACCTATGCCTTTCCTGTCCGACAGCGTAGCTATGGATACGGACATCTTTACGTATTCGCTCTCAAGTGGTCCTGGATTTAAAAAAATAACATAAACGTTGAAAAATTTAACAATCTCCTTGAGAATGGCAAGCCCTAACACCGGAGCGCCCGTGATCGTCCCTTCATGGACGACAAGAAGAAGATCGGGTAATTCGCTACGGTACTTGCATTTTCCGACTGCGAAACTTGGTTGAATTTCGGACTTAGTTTGATTTGACGCAACTATTGGCATCCCAACTCGACCTTCCATTGAACCGTATAAAAGGTAATGTTCGAATGGATCGGCACCTGACGCGGCAACATCCGGATTCGATTCAAGATAAAACTTCCGATCGAAAGTATTTTTCACCATCGATTCCGCCCGCAAGTATTTGCGAATTACATTAGCCCCACGCGTCGCAATTCGACCTGGTGCAGAATTTCGAATCCCTTGACTCATATTTCGGAGCGGTAGCGTCACCCTCCATGAAGTCGAGTGTAGCAAAGCGTCATATTGCATTTTCAAAGAATCATATTGGCTTATGAGTTCGTGATCCACTTGAACACTAATTTCATCGGCTCCGTCGTGATCCGACGCGCCCATGGTAATCGACCCATTTGGACCGACTAATTCTGATCTTGTCTGTCTGTCCTTGGAAGGTAACTCTGAACTAGGTGCTGCGAGGCCCTCAGCTTCAGCTTTTAAATCCTCTTGTCCTTGCCGGCCTCTCATATCAATGTCGGTCTGCAAATCTGAAACAAGCCTTGAAAGTTTCTCAGCTTCAGCTCTTAGATCCTCTAACGCTTGGCCTCTTATTTCAATTTCGGAATACAGTAGCGAATTCGTTGCTAGCAACTCATCCACTCGCTCCTTGAGATCATCTGAGATTCGCCGGTGAGACATCAACTCTACAATCAGTTCGTCTATTGATGCCGACTCGACACGGCTAACCGTTTGGCGCGATACCTTCCCGCCAGTTTCACGCCTAAGCTCGTCTGATTTAGCAGGCGTCCAAAGCGTTTTGAACAGTTGAGGTAAAGGCCCACCGTTGGAATTGAGCGAAGATGTATTTTCGGGAGACAACGAAAAAACGCTATCTTCAAGTCGCGGAAGGGGGTTGTTCGACGCAAGGGCAACAAAATAAACCGGTCTAGAGCTGGCAAGCGGATTCGAGGCTCCGCTTCGGTCTGCATATGTTCCGAGCACTCCGTCCTCTTGCGCATCGAAATCAAATAGGAGTGACACTAGGCTACATCTTTGGCCATATATGTGTACGTTCTCGAAGCTTTCTTCCAGCAACTCAACGAACTTACCCAGCCGCAACTCGTTTATATGGAAAGGATTGGAGTAGCCTGGCAAAATCGTATATTCGATAGGGTTCGGTGTCGAAACAATGAACAACCCGCTTTCGTTGAGAACGCGTTTAGATTCCCGAACGAGATCCCAAGGATTACTAATGTGCTCGATCGTTTCGAAAGAAACAACTAGATCAGCGGAATTATCTGGAGCCGGAATTCCAGCGGCGTCTCCAACGGAAAAGCTCACATTTTCGGTCGTATAAAGCGTCTTAGCATGTTCGACTGCCTGAAGGTCAACGTCCACCCCCAGGACGCTCATCGCAACTTCCCCAAGGTACTTAGATCCGTAGCCTTCTCCGCACGCAACATCAATAACTCGCTTACCTGAAGCTAAAGCACGCGCAGCTGCATACCTATGCAAATGCTCAAGCTGAATCTCGCCTGTATCTTGAGGTAGATACCTTTCTCCTGTGCTATCTAAGTCGATCGAATTTGGGTCTGGCGTCAACTACATCAACTTTCATTTGGAAGAATGCACTCTTTGCGGGCAGTTCATATGATGAATGCTAAGTCAGTTATTATAGTTAGGTCTACAACGTGATCAACATTTCACGTAAAGAGGAGTTGGTTTCCGGTTGTCACCATCGCCTATATCATCCCGACTTCCGGCAGGTTCATTTGTGGCAGGAAAGAGGGTAACTGCTCTAGGACCGCAAGGCTAATTTCAAGCCGAGTTATAAATCCCGTCTTTGAAATGTGCCAACGCCATCAGAAACTTGATCCAAGACCAGAATTTATGATATCGCTGCGCAGAAGATCAGAACTTAAATGGCGACTAAGACAATCAAATGCACTTTTGCCGTGGAAAATCCTGCATAATCAAACGTGATCTGAGCCCAAGAAACCGGGGCACTCGTATACGAGCATGGATGTCAATTACGGAGCTTGCCGAAAAAGGTGTCCGATCACAACCAGGAAATCTCCTAGTAGGACTTACTAAAGTGTTGCTCTCGGAAGAGGAGGTTTCGGCACTTTCTAGAGAGTATGGAATTTGCGCGGAAACTCTCTATCGCCCGATACCACATTGGACGAAAGGTTCGGGGCTGAATGCAGAAGTAGAGGGCAGCAAATCAAATAAAATCAAAAGCGCTAATAGGAAAATTGAAGGTACAGCAGCCGAGTTGAACATCGCAAAAGATTCTTCCGATCTATTCAATCTGAGGTTGCCCAGATTTAGTGGACACCTGTTAAGCCAACATAGATTGTTGGTAGAAAGGATGTCATCATGGGAGCAACAAGGCGTAAATTCACCCTTGAGTTCAAGACTGAAGCTGCTCATCGAGTTATAGATTCCGCCACGTTCGTTCCAGAGGTAGCTAGTGAGCTATCTATTTCTCAAGAGGCGCTGTACCGATGGGTAAAAGATGAACGAATACGTCTAGAGGCAGCATCTAGTGTCAATGAAGGACCACTAAGTGCTGATGAAAGAAGAGAACTCATAAAGCTTCGTCGTGAGATGGCAGAGCTCAAAAAAGATAACGAGTTCCTGGGAAAAGCAGCCGCGTACTTCGCAGCCAAGCAAGCAAACAAGAAAGATTTGCCCTGATGGAAGCGGAGTGCGCCAACTTTGAAATATCACGAATGGCACGACTACTTGAAGTGTCTCGATCTGGCTACTATGCCTGGCTACATCGGTTAGAGAACCCAGCCGATGCCAAGGTGGCGAGAGATGACCTTGAGGCAAAGATACTCTCCGTCCACAGGGAATCTAATGGAACTTATGGCGCTCCAAGAATCACCGCTGAGCTTCACGATCGAGGGGAGGTAATCAGTAAAAACAGCGTTGCAACTCGGATGAGAGAACTAGGTATCGAGGGTATCTCTCCTAGGTCATTCAAAGTCAAGACCACCGTATCTGATCCAAAGGCTTGTTATCCTAACGACCTCGTCGAACGTGACTTCGATAAGGGATATCTAAATGCCGTACTGACCTCGGATATCACTTACTTGCGAGTTGGAGAGGGATTTGCCTACCTTTGTGCTATTCGTGATGAGCACTCCGGCAGGGTGCTTGGATATTCTGTCGATCGCCATATGAAGACCAGCCTTGTCATTGAAGCACTCCAGCAGGCAATCTCCCTCAGAGGCAAAGATATTGAAGACGCAATTTTCCATACCGATCGCGGGAGCCAATTCACCGATCGTCGCGTCGTGGAACTCTGTGAACAGAATGGCATTATCCGGTCAATGGGTAAAACTGGATCTTGCTACGACCATGCAACCGCTGAAGCGTTCTGGTCGATCTTCAAACACGAGTACTTCTACCGCCATGTATTTGAAAATATGTCCGAGTTGAAGGCTGGGATTAGGAGTTACATGGACTTTTATAACCATAAAAGGCGGTACTCGAAGATCGGTAACGTCTCACCAGTCGGTTATGAGCTAACCTTATTGGAGTCCGCCAAGGCGGCGTAGTCAATGTGTCCATTATTTGTGGGCAACCTCACCTTGCTTGGTAGTTGACTCTGAGATACCGCAGTTGGGTCGACCCCTTGTGGCGTCAATCCATTTGCCTTGGGCGAACCGAATCGAAAAGTGCTTATCCTTGCAGTCCTCCCTTATCCTGGGAGGGTTATAACTGATGGGGTCGAGCCAGTCCGACATTAGGCGACTTTCCGGTAAGTTCATTATGCGGTGCCTAAAGTACCTTTCGTCCATAGCGTCGTTTTATGGCGTAATTCGTACTCTCAAGTGGTCGAAGATAAAAAAATCACGGCTTCTCTGCGTGAATAGGAAAAACGGTGCCATGCACGCTTGAGTTAGTGTCGCATGCGGAGCGGGCGACTTTGAAACTGTACCTAGGAACATACAAGGCGCTTTGTGTCAACGCCATTTGAAGTTGAACTTTGCGATTTTCGACCCACCATGGATAACTAATACAGAGAGACCCGCAATAAACATTCGCCGGGGGTCTCTCTGTGTTAGGAAAATTGAGGATCTACAAAAGTTCAGTGAACCTAAAGGTCTGGCGACCTACGAAGATGCACCTACAGTGGTAGCGTCTACGCCCGTCGTCGACTGGCTACCCGACTGGACATCCACATTGGCGCCGCTATTTAGGTTTGAACCTCCCGTTGTGTCCATACCGGTGTCAGCAGTAGCGTTAGGACTTTCCGTATTCAACGGTGTTACGGCGTGCACACTCGTAGATGATGGAACAGAAGTGACGGTATGCAGCGTCGAAGCATAAGCGACACCACCGGAAAGGGCAGGTAAAACCGTTAATGTTCCGATTGCAATTTTGTGTCTAAGTTTCATAATGTTTCTCCTTGTTAGCCATTGGGTATAGTTCAAATGTAAAGGGACATTATGTGAAGATGATGTAATGAGTCAGTTGCCTTTTATGAAATCTGGCATGGGAAATCTTATGGTCACCTGGGCTCCTCCAGAAGGTCCGTTCGAAGCCGTTACCCTTCCGTTCATGGCCTCTACTAGGGATTTGACAATAGCTAGGCCGAGACCAGATCCACCAGATGCCCGATCACGATGTTCGTTAGCCCTACTGAAGCGTTCGAAGGCTAGTGGGATGAAATCTATCGGGAAACCAGACCCCTGGTCTTCTACTACTAGAACAACCGAATCGGACTGATACTCGCAAGTTATATGAATGGCGGCCCCGAAGGGGGAATGCCGTAATGAGTTGCCAAGCAGATTGGCCATAATCTGTCGCAGAGCTGATTCATCTACCTCGCAAATTACCGACTTATCGCAATCTAATACGAAGGAGACGCATTGCTCTTTTGCGAGATTCGCAAAATCGTCAGTCGATCGGGCCAGAATCGGACTTATCTCTTTCGTTTCAAGTGTGGCTATTGCAGCCCCTTCGTCCGTTCGAGCTAGCAGTAGCAGATGTTCAGAAAGCCTGATGATTCTTTCAGTATCTTCGAGTGCCTCAGCTAAAGCGTGGCGCAGCTCCGTCTCAGTTCTATTGGATTTCTGGGCTAACTCGAGTTCGCCTTTTAGAATCGCTAGAGGGGTCCTTAATTCATGACCGGCTACGGTAATGAATCCCCTTTGAACGCTTATCGACTCCTCAAGCCGTCTCAAGAGATCACTGAGGGTCCTTGCCAAATTGGCAACTTCATCTTTGGTTTTTGGAATTTCTAATGAACCCCACTGACCTAGGGTAAATATTTCCTCGACCTGTTGTCGCATCTTTGACACTGGAGCAAGGGCTGCACCAGACAATGCCCAAGCTACTAAACCTGCGACGAGTACAAGAAGGATACCGAAAAGTCCCAGCTCGACTTCTATACCTTCGATGCGTGAATCAATGTTTCTTAGGGAGGCGCCGATAACAGCAACCTCCCCGCCACTACCAGGAATTGATACGGCTAAAAAAAGAGTCGGATTTTTGTAAAGGTATTTTGTTGTAATCACTTCATGAATTGCGGCACTTCGACTCTGCGAAGCACCAATGAGTAGCGTCGATGCCGGAACGCCGTATGACTCCAAAACGATTCCGTCTTTGGTTAGGATTTGAGCTGCCGTTATCGTACTGTTGGGTGCAGCCACAGAAAACGGTAGGCCCGGAAGCTGGACTATAGAAGAATTAGTGTCGCTACTGTTCAAGTTTGGGGGAACTTCTTGAGAGAAAGATGTTCCGGTTTGTCCAGATTGTTGGCTTCCGGAAACATTTTGACCAAGTATGTAACCCTTGGCCCGGAGCTCTGTAACCAAAGACGACTTAAGCCCGTAAGAAACCTGGTGCAGAAAAAGAACTGAACCGACTATGAGAATCACGGCTGTAACGAATGAAAATAAAATAGCCAAACGAAGTTTTATTGGCACCGTATCCCTATCCGCTATGGTCTTTGAGTCGATAACCGACTCCCCGTATAGTTTCAATATCGTCTCGATCAAAGGGGCGGTCCACCTTCCGCCTCAGATAAGCCACATATTGGTCGACAACGTTTGAAAACCAATCATCTTCCAGACCCCATATCTGATCGATGATCTGTTCTCTGCTGAGTACTCTTCCGGGATTTCTCATGAACAGCTCCAAAAGTGCAAATTCTTTTGGAGAAACGTGCTTCGTAAGTTCCTTGTCAGCTCTCCACACTCTATGGCGTGCAGGATCTAGTTTTAAGTCTCCAACGACCAGTACCGTGGGCCTTTCCGGCTGACCCCTACGAATTAGAGCCCGAATTCTTGCCGATAGTTCGATAAGGCTAAAGGGTTTGACCAGATAGTCATCTGCCCCTGAGTCCAAACCTTCCACTCTGTCTGAAACATCGGTTCTTGCGGTAACGATTAATATCGGTATCCAGCACCCATTCGCTCTCAGCTCTCGACAAACTTCAAAACCGTCCATTCCAGGCATCATGATGTCGAGCACGATTGCGGCGTAAGGCTCTGTCTTTGCAATAGCGAGAGCCCCCTTGCCCTCACCTATCACGTCTACGGTATATCCGTCCTCGGTAAGGCTCCGCTGAAGTAGGGCCGCCATCTTGATTTCATCTTCCACCACCAATACTCGCATGAAAAGTCAACGTATGTGATGAAGATGTGAAAGTCGTGTGAGTCAATAAGTTTTAAGGTATACCCCTAATGAGTGTTACGCAGTATCGAAATTTACGAAGATATTTGCACTATCAGGTACTCTCGTTGGTGCGAAGTTACGTGTTATGTCGTTGACTTCCGTGCCATGGTTTGCGACCTTCCTTATCAGGTTCTTTCGTTGAACACCAATTCAGGTGTGCCATTTCGATTTGATATATGTATTTTGCGAAAGGCAGCAGATGGCAAGTCGCGAACCATACTTCGGATTATTCAGTTTTTGCACTCCCTCGAGCTCAATGGGGTGATGATTAATGCTTGGTTATCGATCCATTTTCCTACCTTGGAGGGTGACTTAGAAGAGTAAAACAGCTCGCCCTTGCGAGATCGCTGACATGGTCACGCGATGGTCTAGAAGAAACCTATAAGGGTGGCGCAAGGACAGTGATATTGCCTTCGAAGAATGTAGAGGTCGTGATAGGCGTAGTCAGGGTTATTTCGGTCTGAAACATAAAGTTATAATTCTCGGCGGTTAGCCAGCCCTTACTTGGAGAAGATGAAGCGCGGAAGAATAATTGCAGCAATACCGACGATGAACAGGGTTGCATACGTTGTTGCAACAGCACCACCGACTGCTCTTAGGATGATTGCTGCAACCGGTCCCCATGAGATTGTAAGTGCCGGAAGTACAAAGTTGGGGACGATGTAGAAGATGAACGCATTGAAGAAGGTGAGGATTATAAGTCTCCAGCCGAGCGATGCTATTACCCCAGCTCGGGAGATTGCTATGAGGATTGCAAATCCAATGAGAAGCGCAGCCGCCGCCAACGAATCGTGTTCAACCCTTGGTAAGTAGGACTTTACCTTGCCGAGGTTTGGTAGGGAAGTTCCAGGTATTGTAAATGAAAGGTTCGTGGACTTAACGGCTTGCGCCAAGGCAGGGTCACTTGCTGGAATGTTATTCACGATCGCTGTAGTGAGTGCTCCATCGGATATCGTGATTGGACTTGCTCCCAATCCGTTTAGACGGTTTTGGGCCGCATTGAGGGCACCCTTGATATCATTCTCGACTGTTGGGTCGGTAAGGGCAGTCTTTAGAGCGGTGGCAATGGTAGCCGTGACTGTTGGACTTGCTGCAACCGACGATTGGTTCGCAGTTATGGTATTGGCAAAGGTGGTTGCTAAATCATTTCGGACCGTGGGATTTGAGATGATTGTCGTAACAGCCGTACTTAGGGTTCCGGGCTTGAAGACACTCTGCGATGCGGAGTAGGAGAAAAGTCCTATCAACCCAAAGATCGCTCCGATGTTCAGGGCTATCCAGGCGACGGCGTCTCTTGCTTGTTTCACTAAGTCTCTCCCTGATCCATACAGCTTGTCTCGAGCGTATATCGGCCTACACTTCGTGGGACACACTTTAGATACTAGATCTTCGGCATCAAATGGCGAAACTTTGAAGCTTTTGCTAGTTTTTTGAGAGATTTAAAGGGGGGTCGTTGCCCGTATAAGTCGCCACGGTCGAGTACTCCTGGCTACTGTATTGGAGGCAACGGCCCCGATTAGAGCTTTCTATGACTGCGAGTCGATTAACTTTCGTGCAATTACCTTGAGCGAAAGGGTCTCATCGGCTCCTTCAAAGATCGAAAGCACTCTGGCGTCGAGGAAGTACCGCGACACAGAATACTCTTCGGCATATCCCATACCGCCGTGAATCTGCATTGCCTCACGAGTTACCCACTCAGCGGCGCGACATACGTACGCTTTTACCATCGATGCTTCAAGTGCACCTTCGCCCTTTGCCATAAGCGCAGAGACGTGGTAGGAAAATTGCCTAGCTGCTTGAATGATGTAGGCCATTCGTCCCAACTTGTACTGAGTTAGTTGGTACTCGTAGATTGGCGAACCGAAGACCTTGCGGTTCTCGGCATAGGCTAAAGCCACTTCGTAGGCGACTTGCATCAAACCGATAGCGCGGGCGGCAGTTTGAATGCGACCGTTCTCGAACCCTTCCATTTGGAAGTAGAAACCCTTTCCAAGGCCACCGTCATCGCCGACCAGATTCGATTGGGGGACGAACCAGTTATCGATTGCGATCTCATAGGAGTGCATTCCTCGATATCCAACTGTGTCTATCGGGCGACCTTCCATCTTGCCGACGCCGCCGGCAGGATTATCTTGGGTGAATGCCCACCCTTCGGACTCCCCGCGGGGCTTCTCGACTATGAAGAGGGATAGACCTCGGTGCGCTAGGGAGCGATCGGAGTTGGTACGAGCAAGCACCATCAATACATCGGCTCGAGCGGCGAATGTGCACCAAGTCTTGACGCCATTTAGAATCCATCCACCCTCGGTACGGGTTGCTGAGGTCGCCAATGAGGCTACGTCAGAGCCGTAATCAGGCTCTGTTACGGCTACTGCTGCCATGGTTTCACCAGTGGCAAGTTTTGGAAGCCAATACTCTTTTTGTTCTTGAGTCCCGCCCCGCATAAGCGCCCTTGCTAGGATCTCGGGTCGGGTGATTAGGGACCCCCCTGAAGCGAGCGAAGCCTTTGACAACTCTTCGGTCGCTACTACCATAGCGAGGTAATCATTCTCTGAGCCGGATGCGAAGCCGCCGAACTCCTCAGGAATCGAGAGTCCGAAAGCACCGATCTCGCCTAATCCGCTTATTACCTCTTCGGGTACATCGAGGTTTCTTCTGTGGATCTCATCCGCCTGTGGCGCAATAACCTCGCGTGCAAAGCGTGCAAAGGTGTCTTGAACGAGCTCAAAGTCAACATCTAGGTGAGTGGGACCCGGTACCTTCGCAAGTGACGCCACGAATTCAGGACTCCTAAAGTCTCTGATGAAGGCGTGTGCTTTGTTGAGGTACTCGGGGGTGATGCCCCAATTTTCTTCACGCCCATATACCCGTGAGACTAGATCAGCTAGGACGTCGGCAATAAAGGCACAGGAAAGACGCGCCTCTACTTCTCCCTTTGCTCCGTAGTCGAGCATGGACCTTGCTGCCTCCACCCCTGAGGCGCCATGTGCGAGGTCGTACGCCGTTACTTGGTTGGCGTCGATTCCTTCTGCGGCGACCTCGGCAATTGCCTTGGAGACGATAATTTTTGCTATTTCCACGGCCTCGGCCGCTAGTTGCATATCAGGAGTCTTCATATTGTTTTCGATGATAGTCGATCTGTTGGTCTTATTTTGGGAGTAGGAATAGTAAAATCACGTCACTTGCTGTGACATAGGTCTCTCATATGCAAACGATAACAGTCGTTCGACTTCTGCTACTTGCGGCGGGCTACGACCGTGACAATCGGAGGGAGAATGATGGTCTCATCGTCGACTCTAACGTCGGTCATCGCCTCGAGGTACGACGAAATCTGATGATTTCCCCGCCCAATTGGCGACTCCATCCAGCAATCTCTTACTGAAACTGCGTCGTAAGGTAGAAGGTCTAAAAGGCGAAGGCCAATATCCTGGTCTACCACCTGATCGGTATCTAGGCGAAGTGGAGTTTCCCCAATTCGGCCATATGAGGTAATTGCCTCCTGCAAGACGAGCCACCCACCCGGCTTTAGAGCGCGCACCATCCGCTCAATTGCGATCTTTGGTTCGTAGACATTTAGCAATAGGAATCGAGCGTAGGCGAGATCCACCTTTTCCGGAAGAGTTAGTTCCTCGACGCTTTGGGTGAGGGCAACTACTTGCGAGTAGTTGGCAGCACGTTTGGCTATCTCATTGCGTCTGATTGGGTCAATGTCTACTGCGTAGACTCTGCCTGTCTCGCCGCTTATCTCGGCTAGGGCAACGGTTACGTCACCACCGCCTGCACCTACGTCAACAGATGTCATCCCCTCGGTGTCTCCGAGGCGTTCTAAAGCCGATACGAGTGGTCTTCGATAAAGGTCGTCACGAAGTTGATATGCGATGGCAGATGTCACGGTAAAGACACTAGCGTATTTAGCGTGAATGCAACATTATTACTCTGTGATGCGGCTGTAATTGCCGACTCGAAACTATTTATATTGGGTGGCGGTTGGTCCCTAATTGGACCAGGCCCAGCCCCTATGGCGATCGCTATTAAAGTGGATGTCGACTTCAATGTCGTCTCGGAGGAGCACCATTGGGAGCTCTTTTTAGAGGAGACAAATGGTGAGGCTGTCATTCTTGAAACTCCAGATGGACCTCGTCCGGTTGAAGTACGTGGTGACTTCCGTGTATCTGCACCAGACGGTAATCCCATCGAATCGGCTACCCCTATCAATATGGCGATCAACCTCGGCCCGCTTCCACTGGCACCGGGTCGTTCTTACATGTGGAGAATGACCATTAATGGTCAGAGCGATGCCAACTGGTCTGCCTTCTTTTCCACGCGTTCGATGCCCGAATTTCCAGTAGATGGACTGTCGTTCCAATGATTCACGACAGGCCCTTTGGAAGATACTTTGAGGACTTCGAAGTCGGAGACGTCTACAAACATTGGCCTGGTAAGACGATCACCGAAGCTGATGATCACCTCTTTTGTATGATCACAATGAACCACCACCCATTGCACACGAATGCTTACTTTGCTGAGCATGAAAGCGTTCAAAAGCGCAACGTAGTGGTGGGTAACTTGGTCTACTCATTAGTCCTTGGTATGTCGGTTCCCGATGTATCGGGAGCAGCTATAGCCAATCTCGAGATTGAGACTTTGCAGCACAAGAACCCTACCTTCCATGGAGATACCATCTACGCCGAGACCAGAGTCTTGGACAAGACTGCTTCAAAGTCTCGTGAAGATAGGGGTGTCGTTCTTGTCGAAACCAAAGGCATCAATCAAGAAGGTGTCGAGGTTTGCTACTTCCGTCGTCGCGTTATGGTTTGGAAGCGCGATTTTGCACCGGCTCGTATGCGTCCTTACGGTGAAGAAATCTGGGGCTAAAAGGCGCTATCGGCATAATTTTCTAAAACTTTAGGATTTTTTGTCACTATGGGTGATATTTCTCATTATTATGAGAATATTACTAAAAATCACTTACGAAAAGTGATGGTTTTGGTGGCAGGAGATTTGAGTGTCTAAGGTTTTCGACAGTAGAGCCGTTACTGTGGGTAGTGCATCATTAGTTGGTGCACTACTCCTCGCCTACGGCGGCTACCTCGTAACTTCTACTCCTCAACCTACGAATCTGCTTCAAGTTCCCAAGACGATTGGAAGCTCACCGGTAGCTAAGGTCGCTCCGTCTACCACCGTGGTAACTACTACGTCCTTGACGACATCAAGTACGGCAGTAGTCAAAGTATCCCCCACGACCACAAGTTCTTCAATCGTTACAACGACGACTCAAGCCCCCACGACCACAAGTTCTTCAATCGTTACAACGACGACTCAAGCCCCCACGACTTCGACAACAGTCGCACCAACTACAACAGTCGCACCAACCACAACAACTGCTGTAGCTTACGATTGCTTGTCCCCGGCTTCTACGGGTTCCAATGCTCCAGTTGTAACTACCGTAAATCCGGTCTTTGCCAGTGGGGGTGCAATTGTACAAGTTCTGGGGAGCAACCTTTCACCCACTAGCGAAGTGCTTCTTTGTCCTACTTCGAGTGAGCAGATTGCCGCGATTACGGTACCTGAGTCTGCCATTACAGGCGCTGCGACGCAGATAAATGTGAACGTGGCGACACTTTCAATTCCGGCCGTGACTTACGATGTGCGCGTCGTATCGAATGGACAGATTTCTCCGCTGAATTCGTCGATATATATTGCGGTTCCTGGGGTTACTACTACTTCACTAGGAGCGTAGTTTCAATCCGAATGCTTCGGCTTTGACTAACTTATACGAGGTCTCGGCTTTGACTAACTTATACTTGCCGAACCTTACTTCATATTTTTCTAAACTTTTGTCGATTTTATTTCGATTATAGCCATGGTTTAGTTTGCGATCGAAGGATCACGCCCTACGAAGGCAATAGGACATGGCTCAAGTGGCAAAGAGTTCGACGAGGAGATTGGTAGGAGCACTACTTCTGCTCTCTTTCGCCTTTCTCGCCATCCTCACAGTATTTGAGCCGCCTCGTCTTAGTCTCTTTGGCCAAGTTCATGTCATTACCGAGGCAGCTATATTATTGGCGATTGTCGCAGCTAGCGAGCTTTATTTGTCGCGCATTCCAAAGCCATTGCGAATGCAGCCGCCGCCGTCCTTTGCCTTCGCCTTCGCGACCGCTCTCGTCTTCGTTGCGCCAAGCATCTTTTCTGTTGTAGCGCTGGTTTTGGTCTCCCTCGTAGTTGGATTGATCCTACAGAAGCAGCCAATATCTTTAGCTCTCGATACTCTTGCGATTTCGGTAATCTTTGGTTCTATGGCTTCCATTCTGAGCCAGTATTCGAAGATTTATTCTGAGGCGACGAGTGCAATTGCCTTGCAACACTCGGGCGTAGTTGTAGGCGCAATACTCTTCGCAACTGCAATACACGTTTTATTGCGTGCCTTCTTCTTCGCTATCGTCCGGGAACGTAATGTAACGAGCGCATTGAAGGAGGCTGCAAACGTCGCGGCCGTAGGAGACCTACTGCTTTTGACGGTTGGAACTTTAATTGCGTATCAGCTCTCCGAGAGCACGACATTTGCCCTACTCCTCTTGTTTATTGGTTTTGTGGTTACTCATATGGTGAGTAGTGCAACTATCGACAGAATGCTTCAAAGCATCGACCCCGGAACAGGCCTCTACAGCCGGCCCCACTTCGAGAGTCTTGTCGTTGATCAAATGGGCTCTGGTTCTAGCCGGAAGAATTTGATTACGCTTTTGATGCTTCAGATAGATGGAGTATCGGCGGTAGAAAATAGTCTCGGCAGTCAGATGGCAATTGGGATGGTTCGGAGCGCTGCACTCAAGGTAGAGAGGGTTTCTCGACCGCAAAGTATCGTAGCATCTTTTGGCGGAGGCACCTTTGCTATTGCGCTCTTCAATAAGCTCGCGGGTGACGAACTCCTTGCATATGCTGAAGAGGTGGTCCATGAGATAGGTGTCAACATAGACGTCGGTGGAGTGCCACTTGCTTGTGGTGCAAATATAGGAGCTGCCTCCTACCCCAACGATGCCGATAACCTTGTTGAACTGATTCGGCGAGCCGACTACGCCTTGTACAAAGCCCAGAGGCAAAAGAGCAGCTTTGTAAGTTATTCAAGCGATGGTGACCTTCCAAGACCGGGGCGCTTAGCGCTCTTAGGTGATTTAAAGGACGCAATCGGAACGGACCAACTCTTTCTTGCTTATCAACCGAAGCTCTCGCTTCAAGATGGGTCGGTCGGCGGGTTGGAGGCGCTTATTCGTTGGAGGCACCCAAAGTTAGGCATGATCTCACCTGGAGAATTCATGCCGGTAGCAGAACAGACCGATCTCATGATTCCACTTACAGAGTGGGTTATCGAGAGCGCCCTTTTGCAGCTATCTAAGTGGCACGCAGCGGGCATAAAGGTGGCGGTGGCGGTGAATGCCTCAGCTCGGAATCTGCATGACCTCTCCTTTGCTTCTCGGGTTGATGAGGCAATTCGCCGAAGCGGCATCGATTCTCGTTGGCTTGAGGTTGAGATAACGGAGTCATCAGTTATGGCCGACCGAAGTCGGTCGATATTGACCATCGAAAGGTTGCGTGAGATTGGGGTTCAGATATCGGTCGATGACTTTGGCACCGGCTACTCATCCTTTGACTACTTGAAGAATCTTCCGATTAACACCATAAAAATCGACTCTTCTTACGTTACCTCAATGATGAATAACGAGAGGATGCGGATAATCGTCAAGGCGATCGTCAACTTGGCTCGTGACCTTGGTCTAAAGACTGTGGCAGAGGGAGTTGAGACGCTTGATGTTCTCGAAGACCTGGGGGAAATCGGCTGTGATATGGCGCAAGGTTTTTATATTTCGCGACCGGCGCCAGCAGCAGAAATAACAAATTGGATGATGATTGATCGAGCCAATCGAATAGCTCCAGTCAATTTTATTCCGCGGCAAGTTTCGTAGGTTATTTATGTGTCGCTCCCCATTTGCTCAAGGTTACAGTTTGATCTGTCGAAGAGACTTTCGTGGCAAGTGACCTACTTGATGGCCTACTACGGATACTTACGACCCGAGGTGGTTCTGATCTTCACTTGAAGGTCAGTGCAGTTCCTCGTATTCGCGTAAAGGGCAACTTAGCAGAAGTTGTTGGCGTCCCAGCCCTTACTGAGTTGATCATGAATGAGATCGCCAAAGGTGCTATGAGCGATGACCTTTGGCATACCCTTGATCAAGATAAGCAGTGTGACTTCGCCTACCAGTGCGGAGACGGATCACGTTTTCGAGCGAACGCCTTCTTCCAAAGGGGCTCGATCTCGATGGTATTTCGACGAGTCGCCTCGGCTCCCGCGACGCTTAGCGATCTTGCATTACCTGAAGTCGTTTCAACCTTATCTAATGAACGGAGAGGGCTAATCTTGGTCACAGGTCCAACCGGTTCGGGCAAGACTTCGACGCTCGCAGCGATGATTCGTCAGATCAATGAAAATAGGGCGTGCCACATCATAACGATCGAAGATCCGATCGAGATCATGCACAGCGACAAGAGAGCTCTTGTGAACCAGCGTGAGATCGGATTCGATGCTACGACATTCGCGAAAGCGATGAAATCTGCGATGCGCGAAGATCCTGATGTGATCTTAATTGGCGAGATGCGCGACGAAGAGACTGTCCACGCCGCAATCTCGGCGGCAGAAACTGGCCATCTGGTACTTTCGACACTCCACACCACGAATGCTAAGGAGACGATCTCTCGTATCGTCGACTTCTTCCCCTCCCATCAACATGCCCAGGTAAGAACTTCGTTGGCCGGCTCACTCAAAGGTGTCATTTGCCAACGCTTGGTGAAGGTCCGAGACGCTAATTTGAGGCCGGTTCTTGAGGTCATGGTTGCCAATGGCAGAATATCACAGGCGATTTTAGACCCAGTCCGAGGGGGCGATATTCCACAGATCATCAAAGAGGGTGAGTTCTACGGTATGCGAACCTTTGAAAAGTCCCTTTACGAATTAGTAGAAGGGGGAGTTCTCGATGCTAACGAGGCGCTCCTTTCAGCTACTTCCCCTCAGGACCTAACCGTTATGTTGCAAAGGTCGGGGATCATTTAGTCCTTGCTAGATAATGAGTCCTTTTTATGGAATTAGATATCGTTGTACATTCGATATCTGAAAAAATCGGGCGCCATAAACCATCGCTGAAATGGAGTTTTAGCTTTGCGCATGCTAAATGTGACCGAAGTTGCACCAAGAATTGTAAGTATCGACGCTTTATACGATGTATCTTTTGCCTAGTGGTACTTGAAATTAACTTCTTTGGAACCAGAGGCTCGAGGCACGTAAGTGGAGGACCGTTTGACTACGGCCGGGACACCTCGTGCGTTGGAGTTCGCGAAGTAGGAAGTTCAATCTGGACTATCTTTGACCTCGGCTCTGGTCTGAATAACTTTGCTGAGAAGCTAAGCGGGAATGTAGTGGCAGACTTTCTCCTGAGCCATTACCACTTTGACCACCTACAGGGCCTTCCATTTTTTTATCCGATGGATCGTTCCGATTCGAAGGTGCGTATCTTTGCACCCAATATCGGCGGCGATCCATTGGGCCAACTCTTTGCTCCCCCCTTCTTTCCGGTATCACCATTTGCATTTCGGGGAGATATATCAAAGAGTTACATCGAAGATGGCCAAGAGATCGAACTGTTGTCCGGTGGTAGCGTCGAGGCCTTTGAGGTAGCGCACACGGACACCGAATTCGGCTATCGATTGACCCTCGGCGGACGGAGGATCTGTTATGTTCCAGATCACCAAGAGCCATATGGAGAGATGGCCCTTCGCGGGAAAGTTCTAGAGATGATCGACGGCTGCGATCTGCTCATCCATGATGCGCAGTACAACGCATCTGACTTTGCGACAAAGGCCCATTGGGGCCACTCGACCTATGACTTTGCAGCCGAACTAGCAGAACAAGGCTCGGTCAAGAGACTTGCACTATTCCACCACGATCCCTCCCGTAACGACGATGAGATAAACCGCGAACTAAAACACCTCAAGGAAAACCACCCGGATCTTGAGATATGTGCTGCTCATCAGGGCGAAGACCTATTCATCTAACCTCAGTTGGCGCTACCTTTAGCAGTTAGGGGATTGTCACCTCATCTCTGTCTGAGGCTGCATTTCTTCGACCCGAAATACGCCCAGCTAAATTCGCAACCTTGCCTGGTTGCTATCAAACAGATTTTGGATGCCGGTGGCTCTACCCAGTTACCTCAAATTGAAGGTCGCATCGCGGCTTATTCGCTAGGATCATCGAGGGATATCTTTGCGATATCGCCTTTATCGTAGAGTAAATTAGGGAGTGGACTTTGCCTTTAGTCAATCCGTCCGAGCAGATTAATGACGTAATCGTCATCGAACCAGTAAGCCATGGCGATGACAGAGGTAGGTTTACAGAGACTTATCGCAGGAGCTGGTTTCCCCTTGGGCGGGAGATGGTACAAGGTTCGCGCTCTGACAAGATTGCAAATAGCTTGGTTGGCCTTCACTATCACCTTCATCAAGCTGACTACTGGTATGTGCCGTTTGGCCGTGCGAAGGTCGTTCTCCACGATCTAAGGGTCGGTTCGCCAACTGAAGGAAGTACCCTTTCGATCGAGATAGGGGAGAAAAATCCAGTTGGCCTCTTCATCCCACCTGGCGTGGCCCACGGCTTTGCAGCGATTACGGATATGACACTTACCTACCTAGTCGATGGATACTACAACCCAAGTGACGAATTGGGTGTCCTCTTCAACGATCCAGAGATCGGAGCTGATTGGGGAGTGGTTGATCCTGTGGTCTCGAATCGAGATCTAACAAATCCAATGCGTAAGGATATCCCTGATCAAATTAGGCCAAGAGCCACGCTCCGTACGTGATTTCACGTTCTGCGTTCGAAGTTTTCTGATATTTGTGAAAATTGTTGCTAAATTTCCACTTAAAGTGGTACGTTATATTTACATATGGGTATTGCAACTGAGAGTGTTGGAAATTTAGAGGTCGCATTTTTTGAGCCTCCGACGGACGTAGAATTAGCTCGGCGTAGATGGAGGAGACGAAGGTCGGTCTTGATGACAGTGACTCTCACTCCTCTCATGGCCTACTTCGTAGCACGAGCTGTAATATTCACGGTGACGGGGACTGACATACTGCCACACCTCTCGGTCGGCTCCTCACCCTACTTTGCCCCGTCTTTGCTAATTTTGGTTTTGCTTGTGGTAATGGTTGTTCCGACTCTTGCGATGGGAAGGTCTCCCCACGTTCGATACGATCCGCGGGATATAAACATTAACTTCGCTTCGATCAAGGGGCTAGCGCCAGAGGTGGCAGATATCAAGCGCACTTTGGACCTATTTGTCTATCGCGACCGATTTGCCAGCGAGATGGGTGGCCAAGTACGAAGGGGAGTGCTCTTCGAGGGGCCTCCGGGCACCGGAAAGACAATGATGGCCAAGGCGATGGCCAAAGAGGCCGATGTCCCTTTCCTCTACGCCTCTGCTTCATCCTTTCAAGCGATGTACTACGGACAGTCGAACCGAAAGGTAAGGGCCTACTTCAAAGCGCTTCGCTCGCTAGCACGCAAGTATGGTGGCTCCATCGGCTTCATAGATGAATTTGACGCCATCGGCGCGGCGCGCTCGGGAATGGGTGGCCAAGGGGGAGAGGGCGTCACCGGAGTAGTCTCTGAACTTTTGGTTCAGATGCAAAGCTTTGAGATTCCTTCAAAGGGTGAACGTTTCAGGAGCAATATCTCTAGGCTACCGCTCCTTTCGTTTTTGAAGCGTAAGGAGTCGCTGCTGGCACCTAACGTGCTTATCGTCGCCGCTACTAATCGTGTCAATGATCTAGACCCGGCTCTATTGCGTCCTGGTCGATTCGATCGAGTAGTTGCCTTTGGACTTCCCAGTAGAAAAGAGCGCCTCGACCTCATTGGTTACTTCCTCTCTAGCCGTAACCACCACGTCGATTTAGACGAGACCATCAACCGCGAGCGTATCGCTGCTAAGACTACGGGATACTCTCCGGCGATGTTGGAGCGCCTATTTGATGAAGCCCTGATCATCGCTACGCGCTTTGGTCGCTCGATGATGGAATACTCCGACATAGAAGAGTCGCTTTTGACGGTGTCTATCGGGGTTGCAAGAAAAGAGCCCTACCCGCCCTCGCAGCGCTTAGCAATTGCTACCCATGAGGCCGGTCACACCATTATGGCATGGGCCTGTGGAAAGAACCGCTCGGTGGAGATGGTTTCTATCCTTAAGCGGGGCGGCGCCCTAGGTGCCACCGTTCACGATAGCAATGAAGAGTCGTTCCTCGAGACTCGAAGTGAACTTCATGCGATGATCAAGATATCGTTCGGTGGAATGGTAGCAGAAGAGGTCCTCCTTGGAGAGGCAAGCTCTGGAGCCTCTGGCGATTTGATTGCAGCAACAAAGATTGGATCGCGCTGTGTAGGCCTCTATGGGATGGAAGGGCTTTACTTTTCGCTTGGAACAGCTCGGGGTGACGATCCAGCAAAGGTGTTGGGTGACCCCAAGGCGCGTGAGATTCTCGAAGACCTTCTAGAACGCCTCTATCAAGAGGCAGTTTCAACCATAAAGATGCATCGAGACCTTGTATCGAGGGTTGTGGACGAACTTTTATTACATGAAGAGCTTTCAAGGGACCAGCTTTATCGCCTGCTCCCGGCTGAAGGAGCGGAGGTTCTCGATCTGCGCGAAGGTTAATTTCTCCTCGATTGGCTAGCTTTAATCTATTTCTACGATTTAATAAGTAAAATAGCATTGTAGATAAAGGCCAATGGCACTTATACGTCGGGAGATGGCGTGAAACAACTTCTGCTGCTCTTTGGTATCCTTGGAGCGGTCACATTCATAGCATCGATAATTGCGTCAAGTTACTCGCGCGAGAAGCGATCTATATCCCGATACAGTCAGGTCATGAAGGTTATCGATCGCGTAGCAAGTGAGCGAAGCGAAGATCTTGGCGTGCATAAGGTAGAACCATCGCCTCATATTCGTCTGCGCAAGGGCGACGATTTACCTCCCTCGGAAGAGACCGAGGTTCCCCAGCGTCCAACGTATGATGGCCCAGTTCGGATCTCTTCCAACATGTCTGCGCGCATAGCTCGCAACGAATTTGAAGACATAAAGTTGCCAGTTGAAGAGGTAACTAGCGTTGAAGAGGTAACTAGAGTCGAGGAGGGATCAAGCGTCTTCCGTGAGGTCCTTCAAAAAGCTGCTCGAGTGGCTACTGCTCCTAGCTTGATATTCGACGACGAAGATCCGGCACTCGACGAAGTTCCAAGTAAGGGCGATAGAAGTCGTAGGCCAGTACGCCCCATAGGCAAGAGTCGCGTCGGGTCTCTAGGCTCGCCTCTAGTAGCAGGCTCAGCTGCACTTGTGATCATCGTAATTGTGACCATTATTCTCCTGCCAAACCTCGCTTCGAGTGGCTCGAAGGTTACCTCAACAACGACGCCCCCAACTACAGTTGCCAAGAAGGCGACCACGGCATCTACGACCACGACTGCGGTTCCACAGTTTCTCTCGCCGACCTCCTCTGACGCCTCAGGCGCCAGCTTTGCTGCCCCTACTGCTGCCTATACAGTCGTCATAACAGTAAATTCGGGTGCGTGCTGGGTTGCTCAGTCGACCGCAGCGGGAGCACCTATAAGCTGGGATGGAACTCTTTCTCAAGGGCAGACCCACACCTTCCAGGTAACAGGTCCACTGTGGGTTAGGGCGGGAAACTCTGGTGTGGTGGCACTGACGATTAACGGTGTGCCTGTGCACTTCACGGCATCACCGGGACCATATAATTTCCAATTCGTCCCTACCGCTGGTTCATCGATATAACGCCATTTGCGATATCTGCATCGATTGTGACCTACGCGAGCGCGTGTCAACGGAAGTTTTGCAAAGTTTGAGATTTGCACGGCCTCAGGGTATCGAAGCGAAGTCGATCAGTCTCTCAAGCAGTACTTTTTAGGCACCGTAGAGTCTACTTTTGGCAGACTACGGTGCCTTTTGTTTTCCTTAGATCGTGTGCTCTTCGTCGACTATGCAACTGTAGATGAAGGCATATGTCCTCGCATCGCTCTCTAATTCGTTGAATCGCCCCGAATTTCCGAAGTGGCCAGCGGTCTGTTCGGTCCAGAGCAAAACCTCAGGGTCGGGAGTAACCTCCCGTAGCTTTGCAGCCCACTTCGTTGGTTCAACGTAAGATACCCTTGGGTCGCTCAATCCAGAGGTAATGAAGAGCGGAGGATACTTTGTCCCTGCTCGGACATTGTCATAGGGGGAGTAGCCCGCCATCTCATTGAAGATATCTAGATCCTCGAGTGGATTTCCCCACTCCTCCCATTCGGGTACAGTTAGCGGGAGAGATGGGTCAGAGATCGTCGTGAGACAGTCAACGAATGGGACTTCTGCTACTACTGCATTGAAGAGGTCGGGAGCTTGGTTGACTGCTGCTCCTACCAGCATTCCACCGGCACTTCCACCCATGATCGTGATCTTGCCCCGCTCCGTAATCCCGTCGTTAGCGAGTGCATTAGCTGCATCTACGAAGTCATTGAAGGTATTGTGCTTCTTTGTGAATTTGCCGTCTAAGTACCATTGACGCCCCATTTCGCCACCCCCACGAATGTGGGCCACTGCAAAGGTGACGCCCCTTTCGAGAAGAGAAAGTCTCAAAATGGAAAATCGTGGATCGGTTGAGTGCTCATATGAGCCATAGCCATAGAGAAGAAGTGGGGCCCCATTTGGACGCTCACCTTGATAGACGATAGATACCGGTACCGTTACGCCGTCTCTTGCCGTAATATACATGACCTCTGAGCGCAGCGAAGATATATCGAAGTCTCCCAGAACCTCTGACTGTTTTAGAAGCTTCTTCTCGCCCGTAGTCAAGTCCATCTCAAAGAGTTGTGAAGGGGTCGTCATTGAGGAGTACCCGTATCTCATGGTGTTTGAGTCAAAGGTGAGATTAGGGGCCACAGAGAAGGTGGATGCCTCGTCTGGTGCCTCGAGTTCATACTCGTTGTTATTTTTCAGATCTACAATCCGTATTCTCGAAAATCCATTGCGGCGCTCATCGATCGCTAGATAATCGGCGAATAGCTCAAAGGAGTCAACCTTTACCCCTTCGCGGAAGTAGAAGTCTCGCCAGTTTTCTACCTCAGGTTTATCCAAAGTAGTTATCGCCACGGAAAAGTCGATGCTCTTGTGGTTAGTAAGGAGGTAACAGGTATCGCCAATTATCTCAATCGATACCTCAAGACCCGGAGTACGAGGGTGAAAGAGTTTGATTTCGAGCTGCTCATCTTCGAGGTCGATATATCTGATCTCGGTTGAAGTTGTCGAGGAAGACTCGACGACTAC
Source organism: Actinomycetes bacterium (assembly GCA_021826315.1). Taxonomy (GTDB): domain Bacteria; phylum Actinomycetota; class Acidimicrobiia; order Acidimicrobiales; family Acidimicrobiaceae; genus Acidithrix. The sequence continues at coordinate 12,440 of JAKAZZ010000010.1, read as the reverse complement.
ATGGCGGTAATCCTTGGTCTTTCCCATTCCGACACCGAATGCCTCGTCATTTTCCTCGAAGATCGTCGAGGTTGGAAAATCGGCCTTGGTTAGGTCAGTGACGTTTATCTTGAACGGTCGATTGGCGTCATCGGCTTCAACCCAAAAGAGTTTTGTGGCATCGCGGTTGAATTCAAGGCCGTACGTAGCGTTTGAGACGGGTACCTCGTAGGTGGCCTCTGACTTTAGGTCCTTGATAAAGACGCGAAAAAGCTCATTGCCGGCTGTATCTACAGCATATGCAATGATCTCCTCATCGTCTGAGAGACAGCTAGATCCAAGGGCAAAGTAGGGGTAGTCGGCGGCTAGCTCGTTTTCGTTGAGGATTTGGCTCCAGTTGCCTCGATCTTTTTGCCCGTCAACTCCGAGGGAAGCGCTGTAGCGGTAGTGCTTATCATACTGATCTTCTTTCTCTGATGAGTTGAAGTAGTAGTAGTGACGTCGCAGAAATGGAACCGACTGATCATCGAGTTTTATGCGCGAGATAAATTCGTTGTAGAAGGTCTCTTTAATAGGTTCGATCTGGTCAAAGAACGCCTTTGCGTGGCCATTCTCCGCTTCGATATAGGCAAAAGAGTCTGGGTCCTTGTCGTCCTTTATCCAGTAGTAGTTATCGATACGATCGAAGCCAAGTCCCATCAATACCGTAGGTACTTGCTTGGGTGGTTGGGGTGCAGTTAGGGATTTGAAGATTTTGTTTGCTAAAGACACAACATAGACATTAGATGATTTGGTGACTTACCTTTGCGATGACGAGCGCAATGTCGGCATTGAGATTATCTTCGTTGAGCTCAGCCCTCAGCAGAGGGGTATTTCTCCTATCTAGATAGTAGAAATGAAGATGATCCATTAGTGTTATAAGTAGATGTATCAGTGTGCTGTTGCACACTTTGTAGGCCATCGGGGAGCTAGCTATGAGTGCAGTCGATCTTGACCTCGGAAAGTACAAACTAGGTTGGGCGGATAAGGAAGACTACGTCTTCAAGCCAAAAAAGGGTATCAATCAAGAGATCGTAGAAGAGATGTCTTGGATGAAGAGCGAGCCAGATTGGATGCGCCAATTTCGCTTGAAGGCGCTTAGTAACTTCGAGAAGAAGCCTATGCTTCCATGGTTCTCCGTCAATATGCCAGATATCGACTTCAACGATATCTACTACTACATAAAGCCAACCGAGAAGCAGGTTTCGTCGTGGGATCAGCTTCCGGAGTCAGTGAAGGCAACCTATGAGAAGCTTGGAATTCCAGAGGCAGAACGCAAGTATCTAGCTGGAGTTACCGCCCAATACGAGTCCGAGGTCGTCTATCACAGAAATCGTGAAGACCTCGAAGCGGTCGGCGTCATCTTCTGTGACATGGATACTGCGGTTCGTGAATATCCAGAGTTGGTACAACAGTACTTCGGTACGATAATCCCTCCGAACGATAACAAGTTTGCGGCGCTGAATTCGGCTGTATGGTCGGGTGGATCATTCATCTACGTCCCACCTGGAGTCGAGGTGGATATGCCTCTTCAGGCCTACTTCCGAATCAATGCCGAGAATATGGGTCAATTCGAGAGAACTTTGATCATCGCTGATGAGGGCTCCAAGATTCATTACATTGAAGGTTGTTCGGCCCCCGTTTACACAACTGACTCTTTGCACTCGGCGGTAGTTGAACTCATCGCCAAGCCAAGTGCTCGTATCACGTACACTACAATTCAAAACTGGTCTAACAACGTCTATAACCTCGTGACCAAGCGAGCTGTTGCTGAGACCGAGGCGCGAGTTGAGTGGATCGATGGCAATATCGGTTCCAAGTTGACCATGAAGTACCCAGCGGTCTATTTGATGGGACCAAAGGCGACAGGCGAGGTTCTATCGGTGGCTTATGCGGGTGCAGGACAGCACCAGGATGCTGGCGCCAAGATGGTCCATGCTGCTCCAGAGACGACTTCAACGATTGTCTCTAAGTCGATTTCAAAAGATGGTGGAAAGACGACCTATCGAGGCCTAGTACACGTCGACGAAGGAGCCTACGGCTCAAAGAGCTTCGTTCGATGCGATGCACTGCTTCTTGACGACTACTCGATCTCTGAGACCAAGCCATATATGGAAGTCGGCGAAGAGAATGCACAGATTGGTCACGAGGCTACGGTCTCGAAGATCGGTGACGACCAGCTGTTCTATCTTATGAGCCGTGGTTTGACAGAGGCAGCGGCGATGAGCTTGATTGTGAATGGCTTCATTGAGCCTGTGACAAGGACGCTTCCAATGGAGTACGCGGTCGAGTGGTCTCGACTTATTGAACTCCAGATGGATGGCTCTATCGGTTAGTAGCCGCTAGGCACTCCTTGACAAAGGAGTCACCTAGTAAATTTGACTTCGCTTATTTAGAAAAGGGGACCTTCGAATTCGAAGGTCCCCTTGCATTTATAACCGGGTCAATTCCCCCAAGTCGGTTGAACTGTATCTATGGAGTTGCACCGTTTCAAAAAGTAAGCGCTCGCCTCGATGGGTCAAGGGAAAACCTCTCCTTTGCCCTAATTAGATCAGACCGTGACGTAAGTCTTCCAAAGCTTTGATGCCTCGTTTTCGCCGTCGCTTCTCCATCTGTTCCAAACAAATTTGTAGAGGTTGGATGGAGAGGATGTGTATTCAAAGTCAGCCTGTGTATGGTGTGGGCTGTGATGGATATGGCTGCGACCGATGGTAAATGCCTCAGAAAAAGATGAGTCATCGGCAGTAAGGCGAATCGTTACGTCCTCTTCAGGACCTTTGAAGTCCTGTTCAAGTCTCGCCAAAAAGGTCTCGCGGAACTCCTCGATACCGTCGATTGCAAATGCGTCGTCGAAGGTATATTCAGCTGCCCTAGAAATATCGATGGATGCCAAGGCGTCAAGGAGGTGAATGGCTGTTTCGTGAGCAATACGGCGCTCAATCCAGTGCTTATTCTGGTTCGCGCCGGTCCAATTCCAGCAGTGAGTGGTGGAGTCTGTGCTCGATAGCCGTTCGATCAAAGTATCACGGGTGTTTATAAATCGAGTTACCGCTTCGGCCCCTGTGTGTTGTTGATCAGGAAATTGAGGTGGTTCTGTGGTTCCGATACGAAGGCTCATGCGATGGTATACGTTCGCTAAGTGGGATATCAAGTGCGACATCGTCCACCCCTCGAGAGGGACATCGGCGTCCAACCCTGACTCAATTGCCAAATCGTACAGGGCGTCGCTTACGTTCTTGAACTCTTCAATATAGGAACCGTGGAATTTATATGCCATCCTGCCAAAATACCAAAGTTATTGCCTAAGACTTGCCACTTTGCATAGGCTTCATAAAATTGTCGCATCCGACTCCACCATTTGCTGAACCTCGACCGCCTCACTCCTTGCCAGTGGCAGTTCAACGAATACGGTAACGCCCTTGCCTGGACCATCGGACGCGATCCAACTGCGTCCGGCGTGTGCTGCCACGATCGATGCGACGAGCGAGAGCCCCAGTCCTGCTCCACCGGCAGCGCGAGTACGAGATGGATCCGCGCGGTAAAAGCGCTCGAAGACGTGGTCTAACTGCTCCTTGGTGAGGCCAGGACCCTCATCAGCAACGCTCAAAATTATCATCTTGTCGTCGTTGGCGTGATTTTGCAGTGTCACTGTAGCTTTGGTATCTGGGTAAGTGTGGCTTCGCAGGTTAGACATGAGGTTCGCTACCACTTGGGTTAGTCGCGGCATATCGCCAATTACATGGAGATTTGGTTCTATATGAACGACGATTGGTCGCTCAGGTTCGACCACTTTCGCATCTGCTACTACATCGCTAACTACTTTGGAGAAGTCAACGTCGCTTTTAGCGAGTTCTCTAGCTTGGTCGAGGCGTGCTAGGAGCAAAAGGTCTTCGACTAGTCCGGCCATCCGTTCGCTCTCTCTGCCTATGCGTGAAGCAGCAAGGAGCATATCGTCGTGGTTGACGATGAGGCCGGTCTCAATTAGCTCTGCGTATCCACGAATTGATGTCAGCGGAGTTCGAAGTTCATGAGAGGCGTCTGCGACGAATCGCTTCAGGCGCGCCTCTGACTCTTGGCGACGTCCAATCTCATCCTCGATGGTGGAGAGCATATAGTTGAGGGCATTTGCTAGCTTTTCTACCTCTGTGTCACGTGAAGTCGCCTCGATACGCCTAGAAAGATCTCCTTCGGATATCTGCACAGCAGTTTCAGTCATTCGATCTAGGGGTGAAAGTCCTAGGCCAATAAGGTAAGTGCCTAGTGAAATAATCAGGATTAGCAGGATAAGCGATACGAGGGTGGTAACGAGAGCTAGTCGTGCGAGGGTGGCCTGGAGGTCATTTTCGGGGAGCGCCAAGATCACAAAAGAGTTAGGCGAGCTACCTAGGTTCTCAGCTAAGACTCGAAACTCTTGATGATGGTCCCCAACTGCTGGCACCGACGTTGGTACGCCAATCGCGATATTTCCCGCCGTCGACTTCGTTGGGAAGATTATCTTTGGCTCTGGACCCTGCTTGGTATTTGCCTCCACGAAGGCGACTGTGAAGACTACGTGACTTCCATTTACGATCTCACCCCAAGATCCATTTGGAACAATTGCGCTAGGACCTGGATTCTGTCGCCCTTGGAAAGAGTCAATGAGTGCCTGTGCCGTAGCACCGATAGTGGTCTGTAGCTGTTGGTCAAGCTTGCCGATAAGAAAGGACCTTAGGGCGGTATAGGTCGTAAGATCTGCCACCGCAAGGCCTGCGGCGACCAAAAGAGCTACCGTGATGACGAGTTTCGCCTTTAGCGTCGACCGCGACTTCAAGCTCTTTTGTGGATCGTCAATAGCGGGGACTCCGAGTGACTTTTCTATCTGTTTTGAAAGAAACTTTTTGGCAAAGTTCACTTGATGTCCATTCAAAGCGGGTAAAGCGAGATCCTAGCCCTCGAAGTTCGAGGGCATCCTCATTGAGTATCCCGCGCCACGAACGGTGCGAATGAGGGATGGTTCGCCATCACGGTCGATCTTCCTGCGAAGGTATGAGATGTAGGTTTCGACGATATTTGCGTCGCCACCGAAGTCGTAGTGCCAAACGTGGTCGAGGATCTGACTCTTGGAAACAACCCTTCTTGCATTTTCCATCAAGTATTGGAGGAGGTTGAACTCAGTTGATGTCAACTCAACTGGTTCACCCCCTCGAAATACTTCGTGCGTCTCAAGGTCAAGGATTAGATCGGCGAAGACAATTCGACTCGAAGTCTCTGCCTCCTTGCGAGTTCTGCGAATGATCGCATCGACTCTAGCTGCAAGTTCCTCAAGCGAAAAGGGCTTCGTTACGTAGTCGTCGCCTCCGATTTTGAGGCCGGTCACCTTATCCTCTGTCGTGTCCTTTGCGGTCAGAAAGATGATCGGTGTCTCGAACTTCTCCATCCTTAGGCGTCTCGCGACTTCAAAGCCGTCAAGTTCAGGCATCATCACATCAAGGAGGATGATGTCCGGAGAGAAGGAGCGTACCTTCTCGATTCCCTCCCTCGCTCCACCGGCCTTTTCGACCTTATATCCCTGAAAACCAAGTGCCATTGCAACTAGGTCTGTAATCGATGACTCATCGTCGATTACCAGGACGCGTGGTGCATTTGAACTCTCTGCCAATTTGAACTCACTTTTTATCGCGAACGACGACAACCTATGTCCTTTCGATACTAACTAATTTCTAGGCGACGGGTGCACTTGCAAGCGTTACAGGTGCGCTGTGGCTTCCTTGGCTGTCCACCCAACGTAGTGTTACGGTGGTTCCAGCCTTGAAGGCGTGGATGACTTTTACCAACTCTGTGTCACTCGTAATTGTGGTGGCATTTACTCCTGTAATCACAGAGCCAGCATTAAGTCCTGCATTTGCCGCTGGAGAGCCCGGAGATACTTGAACCACTAAAGCCCCTGTGGTCGTCGATGGAACGCCAACCTGGCTAGCTAGGGCAGGCGACATTGCCTGAACGCCTACGCCAAGGTATCCGTAGCCTGCTGTGGCATTTGTGGTAGATGAGGTGTTGGGGTGTGCCTCGATTTGTTGAACCACTGGGAGCACCGAATCGATAGCCTCTGCAAAGCCGATATTTTGGGCTGGTTCGGTTCCGGTACCGGAGTAGATGGCTGTATTCATTCCGATTACCTGTCCGGAGGAGTTGAGGAGTGGTCCGCCTGAGTTTCCTGGATTGATCGGGGCATCAGTTTGGATCATGTCGGTCAGATTTGCGGTAGAGGTCGAAAGGGACCTATGAAGTCCCGAGACGATTCCGCTGGTTACGGTAGGCATTCCTTGGAGCGCCAACGCATTACCAATTGCGACCACGCTATCTCCAACTTGGGCCGAGGAAGACTTACCAAAGGTCACAGTAGGGAGATTTGATGCTCCTTGGATCTGCAGTACCGCGACGTCGTGGGCGGGATCAGAACCGATCACTGTGGCCGTGTAAGACTTGTTTTGGTTTAGAAGTGTTACGTGTATCTGGCTTGCATTCGCGACAACGTGAGCATTGGTAAGCACCTTGCCGTCGGCGGTCATGATCATACCGGTACCTGCAGCAGTGAAGGATGATGTCCCACCGAAGAAGCCATTTGAGGTGACTCCAGACGTTGAAATATCAACGATTGCTGGTTCCACCTTTGCGAGGATCGACTGGATGTTTGCACTACCGTTACTAGAGGTAATCGTCGCCGTCGAAGATGCCGTTGCATTCTGTTGCGCGATCGTAGTTGAGGTAGAAGACGAAGTGCTTGAACTGCCGTGACTTGCCAGCTTGTAACCGCCGTAGGCTCCGATGAAACTTACGCCTAGCGCCGTCAAAGCTACTCCCGTAATGAGTTTTCCGCCGCCGCTCTTCTTTTCCCTAGGTGCGCTCTGTGTCGTCGCCTTTGGAATGGTCGTAGTTGCGCCTAACTCGTATGCATTGGTTGGAACTTCGCGGATTACTCCGTCATTCTTTGGTGCGTTGCCTGAAAGTTCGGCGAGATCTTCGTCTAGTGGGTCTTCGCCGTTGAATCTATTTTCTTCCATCTCGTTAGCTCCTTGATTCACTTTTCAACTATCTGAAATCTCGATAGCTATAACTTGGTATGTATCCACTATCGAAGGTGAACCTTTGAAGTTTCTGAAACGCGCCTAAAGCATTGCGGAATGTTTTTTGTGTAAACGATGAGTTTCCATACAGATAAGAACTCCTGTGCTACGCAAGTGAGCGTTGAATCCTACTGTCGTTGCCATGTTTCGGGCCCTGGTCTCTCGCGCCTAACAAATGAGTAAATATTCTCGAATGGCTCAAATGGCTCAAATGGGTTGTGCTTTGAATAAGTGACGAGTATCGCACGCCGATGCGCGAGTCGAAGCTTCCCCTCGCAGTTGTCGCCAGTACCAGTAACCTTGCCTCGATTCTTTATCCATTAGGCGCATATCGAATTGTTATGCATTGGCTCGTAGAAAGGACAATCTGGTGAAGCTTCGGTTGAAAAGATTGTTCTTGCTGGGTTTACGATCATTGAAGTTACCAGCAACCTCTATATGGGCCAGCATGCGCAATTGCGGTGAATTTTCAATCCCGGGAGAAACGTATGTGACGGAAGGGAGACGGGAGTTGAGGATTGGGGCTTTAAATGCAAAATCCCTAAGGGGACTTCACCCTAGGCGATTCAGTTCTTATTTTGCTATCACAATTCGATCCATAGAGGAGGAGAGAGGGGCCCCTTTTCAACTCTCTATTGGGTCGCAATATAAATATCGGCAGAGTCGGAAAAACCTTTAGAGCTTTTTGAAGAAATATTTAAAATATTTTCCATCGATGATGAATCGAGGACCCAACTGATCAAAGAGCGTGGAGGTGGACGATATTTTCGATTTTTGCCGTGGTGTTGGTGAAACTCTGAGCGCTGTCGAAGATCACTTGCTGGAGTCATTGTCACTGCTCTAAGCAAAGGTTTAGGTTGGTCTTACCTTTTCTAAAGTGATGAGCCTACGATGTTGAATAGTTGAAGATATAATCGAGAAATGAGGTTGGCCTGCTTATGCAGATCCATACTCCAAATCGGCGCACCGAAGTGGATCTCCTCATTAGTTCGGCAAGATCACAAGCGAGAGCTTAACGTGGAGGTTTACCTATGACGATGCGCGAAGAGTGCAAGCACTTCCAGAGTAGGACGTACAGCTCTGGAGAGGCGGCACGCTTCTGTGCCCTCAACCTAGCTCCTGAAGCTCCATTCCGCTGTCCGTCCAATTGCCCAAAGTATGAACGCCGTCTCGCGGACGTTGGTTGGAAACATGGGAGCCTCATCCCCAAACCAGTCGAATCGGTAGACAGCCTTGAAGATCATGCGCGAGATATCGAAGATCTACTTGATCAAGCCGAGATGGTCGTAAATCTCGCCGTCGACGATGCTCTCGCCGACATCAAAGAAGAAAAGCAAAAGCGCGTCCCATTTTGGAAGCGACGATAGTTCTAGACGCGATCTATTCGCCGCTAAATTTAGGTGGGCGCCGTTCGATGAACGCCGTCATGGCCTCGCCAAGGTCGTTGGATCTTATGAACGCGGAATTCCACAGAGCGATTCGGTCTAAGTTGGCGTCTAAGTCCTTCTCGTAGACAGAGCGCAAGATATCTTTTGTTCCGCCAGTCGCAAGTGGAGAATTTGCTGCGATTCTCTTGGCTAGCTGAACCCCGGCATCGATTGCACCTTGCCGATCTGCAAAGACACGCGAGACGAGGCGAATCTCTCGTGCATATTCCGCGTCAAAGTCGTCGCCGGTAAGTGCTAGTTCAGATAGATCGCCTCGTGAGATTATTGCTGGTAGACGTTGAAGGGTTCCTAGATCAGCCACGATTGCTATCTTGGCCTCTCTTATCGAAAAGATCGTATCGCTCGATGCGTAACGTATATCGCAAGCTGCGATCAAATCGATCCCACCACCGATGCAGTATCCGGTTGGTATTGCGATCGTAGGTTGATCTATTTCACTGAGAATCGAGAAGCTCTGTTGTAATTTGAGGACGCGGTGGTACATCGACTTCGCAGATTTTGCAACCGAACCCTTCTCAAAGTGGAGGATCGACTCTTTTAGGTCAAGTCCAACTGTGAAGTCTTTGGTGTTGGAGTAGAGTACGATCGCCCTAACGTCGCTATCTTCGGCAAGTTGTTCCACTGCGCGAGGTAATTCTTCGAAGAAGGCGGGGTTCATCGCATTTCGTTTGTCGCCGCGGTTTAGGCGTAGGTGGCCGACCGAGTCGTCGACTGTTATCTCAAAACATTGGAAGTCTGTCACACTTCGATGTTACATTGCCTTTTTACGATAGATCGTTTGAAGTTCATTTGCCTAGGTGGCATCGATAACCTTGGCAAGCACGATCAATAGGTTGGCTAATTCCACTATCGTGATAGTAGAAATTATTTGACACTTGAGATTATGAGGTGTTTTGTGGCCGATAACCAACTCGCGTTGCGTGATCTTCAAAGTGCCCACATGGAGCTATTTTCGGATATAGCCGAAGTTCAGAAGTCAGACCGAAAGAGAGCCCAAGAGCTACTTTCCGAGAAGTCTCTTCCAACAGCTACCGAAGAAGAGTGGCGCTATTCGCGAATCGATACGTTGCTTTCGAAAGTTGGTAACTTCGAAGTCGGTGGTGCTACGGTGTACGATAGTGGACGGGAGCCCTTAATCGACGGCGCCTTCTCCGGACGCATTCTCCTTACCGATGGTCACCTATGGTTCAATGGTGCAGATGGAATTCGCATCGAACAGATCGACAACTCCGACAACCCGTCCACGTTTGCGATCGACAACTCCGATGATTACTTCAGGATCTTTGCCCGTGGGTACGCGCCCGTAGCTCTGAGAGTAACGATAGAAGAGGGTTACCAACTTCAGGATCCAATTCTTCTAGAGGTTGAATTGAATGCCTCTACTACCCTCGTAGCCCCGCGATTTGAGTTCATCTTTGAAAAGGGTTCATCGGCCTCGGTCATTGAGGTCGTAACTGGCGGAGGCGGTGCATCCCTTCTTACACCACTAGTTGAAGTAGGCGTTCGCTCGGGAGCCAGCTGCACCTACAGTTACCTGCAAAATTGCGATGGATGGGCCTCGATCGTGGAAAATGTAGTCATTGAGGCAGATAAAGATAGCAAGGTTACCTATAACGCCTTTGGCTTCGGAGCCGACTACGGTCGCCTCCGTTTCGACGGGCGAATCGTTGGCGACGATGTCGATATGAAGGTTCGAGCTTGCTACTTCGGAAGCGACTCGCAGATGTTAGATTTTCGAACCTTTCAGCGTCACATAGCGCCCCGTAGTACCTCGGATCTACTTTTCAAGGGCGCAGTTGGAAATGAAGCTCACAGCGTCTACTCCGGTCTTGTAGTCATCGAAGAGGGTGCAGTGAAGTCCGATGCCTATCAGACCAATAGAAACTTGGTTCTATCGCCAGGTGCTAGAGCTGATTCGGTTCCGAACTTGGACATTCGCGAAAATAGCGTGCGCTGCTCTCACGCGTCGGCGGTTGGCCCAATCGATCCGGAGATGATGTTCTATCTCGAATCACGTGGAGTGGATCCAGATGAGGCACGACGCCTCATCATTGAGGGCTTCTTCAAGGAGATTACCGAGACAATTCCAAATTTGAATCTAAGGTCGCAAATTGGCGCACTAGTAGCCAACAAGTTGAAGGGAATTTAGTTGTCTAATCGTTTTGATGCTGGAAGCGTCGATGACTACGACCGTAGCGGTGGCGTAAAGAAGGTCTCTGTTGGCTCAAGTAACGTAGCAGTCATTCGAATTGAAGATGACTTTTATGCAATCGGAGATAAGTGTTCCCACGCTGACATCTCTCTTTCAGAAGGCGAAGTGTACGTCGACGATTGTGAAATTGAATGTTGGAAGCACGGAAGTACCTTCTCGCTAAAGACTGGTAAGCCCCAGACTTTACCTGCGACCAAGTCAGTTCCAACCTATTCAGTAGTCGTCGAGGACCAGAGAGTAGTCGTGATCGTATAAATGGCTAAGCGTGAATTGATTATCGAAGATCTACATGTATCGATCGATGGCAAAGAGATCGTAAAGGGCTTTTCGATTGAGGTAAAGTCCGGCGAAGTCCATGCGATCATGGGTCCCAATGGTTCGGGTAAGACGACACTTGCCTCTGCCATCATGGGGAAGGGCGGTTATGAGATCACCAAGGGGAAGATAACCCTTGATGGCCAAGATATAACCCATCTTCCAACATATCAGCGAGCTCGAGGTGGAATATTTCTCATCTCTCAGCTGCCGAGCGAACTCGGAGGAGTCTATCTCGACGACATTCGACGAGCGCAACCCCATGAGAGCGAATATCGCGTTGAGAGAGATCTTGAGCGAGAGTTGTCGTCCATCGGCCTCGATAAGGAACTCGCCGGACGAGCGATAAATGTCGGCTTTTCAGGTGGTGAAAAGAAGAGATTTGAGACGCTTCAGCTCTCCCTGCTTGGTGCAAAGCTTGCCCTTCTCGACGAACTCGACTCTGGGTTAGACATCGATGCTCTTCGAGAGGTTTCGCGTAGGATCTCGAGGATGGTCAAAGAAGAGGGTCTCATGGTAATTGCCATCACCCACTACTCCAGGCTTCTAAAGGAGTTAGTTCCTGACGTCGTCCACGTATACGAGAAGGGTCGTATTACCGAAAGTGGTAACTTTGAACTGGCCTTCGAATTAGAGAAGACCGGCTACCAGAGGTAAGTTCTCAGCTAATTTTACGAAAATTAGCAAAATGTTAATATTTCGCTCTGAGTGAATTGTGACTGGGGTCACAGCGGTATATAATGATCATTAGTTAGACGTTGCGGACAGTGATTGCTCAATGCTTTGGGGGAAGCGAGCACGATCGGGGGAGTCCAAGACGTCTAAGTTTTGGACGGGGGATTGCAGGGAGGCCGATGGCCTCCCTCTTCTTTTCCTGCTAATTCGAATCAAGTTAGCTCTAGCGAGTGGAGTTATACATGAAGGCAACAGAGTTAGTTACTTCAGTATGACTTGCGCTCACGGCGGCTAATTAGGTGGAGATTGCGCCAAATGGGTTGCGTAATCTCCCGATTGGGTCTTTGGAATGGGCAACGAAGACTTTAGTGAACGAGCGAAATTATGACTATGATCAGGATGACCAAAATCGCGATACCAATTAACGTGCGAATCATGACTTCTCCTTTCCTCTCTAAGTAAAGAGAATTGACCTTCGATTGGATTCGTCAACCTGGTCAGGTTTTGAAGACGTCCTTTGCCTTTTCGGCGATTCGTTTGATATCAGCTCGAGCCTGTTGGGACTTTCCATGCACTTGTAGGCTCCTGTTGCCGGTGATTTCGCCGACCTTCGCCTTTGCTTTACCTATCAACTGCTGAATCTTGTTTTTAATTTTGTTTGTGACGCTC
>JAKAZZ010000061.1 GCA_021826315.1 Actinomycetes bacterium | reverse complement strand
TAAGAGATATCAGAACGCACAGCGCAACAGCGACAAAGTGAATGCCCGAATCGAACATGACAAGGCGCTCGGCCGTGTCATGAATGCAGTCCTGAAAGATGACACCGAACTATTCAAGCAGTTCAGCGACAACGAGTCATTTCGGCGGTGGCTATCCGACTCGATCTTCTCCGTGACATATCAAAACGACACGCCAAAGTCTCGCTACAGGTTGGAAGCGGCCGCTTCAGTCCGAACCAGCGATGAATAGCGTTATCAAGAAATGGAACTGGTGCTTACGCCGTCGAGCTAATGACCTGTTCGTTGACTTGATCACCCGTGACGTCAAGCAAACTTTCTGGCACATCGACCATAGCGACGATCCCGAACACGTTGCCTACTTCACCAATATCAAGAAGGCCATACTCTACCGAGCCACACGCCTAGCTCGGCTGCAGCTAGTCAATCAGAAACGCGTTAAGTCTAAGATCACCGTCCGAACAATCAAGCGTAAGAACCCCAACTTGCACCGTTTCGCCCGGACCATCAATGAGCTCGTCCCACTGCAGATGGCTAAGGAGGCCGAGGCGATAGCTAAAAGCGACAATAGGAAAACAGCATGAGAATTTCTGAACGGTTTAACCTAAGTATCTCTCAATCGCTGCTGGAATTTGTAGACGTCGACCTTGATCGCGATGCTCCGTTCTTCATTGATCCTCGAGCTCTTCATGATCTGGACTCTGAATGGGCAGAAGAGTGCGTCGCCTTGGTACAGGATTTCTTTAGAGAAGTTCTGAGCAAGATTTCGTCTGGAAACGATGAGCGAGCCAAGAGTCTACTCCGTATCCTCCGAGAGCCCAACGAGACGCATCTCGGCCTATCGAGGGCTCAACCCCGTGGACATGGCCTTGGGGACAACTCCTCAGTCAAAGTTTGGGAAGCTCTATCCGAGAGCGAGGCCGTCAGATCAGGCTTGCTGGAGGACCTGGAAGACACGATCTTGATGATACCAGGGATCAGTAATGACATTGTCTCCGACATAACCACCAATATTATCCGAAGACCACTTATCGAATTCACAAGGGAGTCCTGCCAGTATCACGGCATTCCAATGACCCCAGGGGTAAGTTCTGGAGCGCTGTGGAATCCCCTGAGTCATGGCTGGGAAACTCGTTTTGTCGAGCTTCCCATAGTAGAGTCACGCAAACTCCTACTCGTTCCAAAATCAATAGTGCGAAAAAGGCTAGAGTACAGCCCGGAGGATTACTACAACAACTTCATTTTGGAGGCGCTTCGAGAGATTGAACTTAATGCGAATTCTGCTCTGGTTGAGCTGCTGAAGTCCGGCGACAAAAGGGTAACCAAGACATCTCTTAAGAAGAAGTATGGAACCGGCAAAGCTGTTATCACGCGATTGACACGTGAGCATCCGGAAGTACTCGATAAATATCGAGCCGCCAAACGCGACAATCCTGCTCGCTGCCTGTCAAATGAAACTCTTGTACAGGGTGACGTGACTCGGTTGCCCGATTGGGAAGTGCTACTGAGTGCTGTATTGGAGATAGAACCAGGTCGAGCTGGAGCGGACGCCTATCACCGAGCAGTGGAGTCTCTTTTTCAAGCACTCTTTTATCCTTCACTGGTCAATCCCATTCGCGAATCACGGATACATGAAGGACGTAAGAGAATCGATATCAAGTTCACTAATGCTGCCAGTACTGGATTCTTCTGGCGTATAAACACTCATCACCGCGTGCCAGCAGGCTATATCGTGATCGAGTGTAAGAATTACTCGGAAGACATATCAAACCCAGAATTGGATCAGCTTGTAGGTCGTTTTTCACCTACTCGCGGGCGACTTGGCTTACTTGTCTTCCGCCACGCAGACAATAGTGACGTGTGCGTGGAACGGTGTCGCGACGCATTCCATGATGATCGCGGTTGGATACTTCCACTTGATGACGACGACTTGAAAAACCTGGTCGAAGAGAGAAAGCTCAACCCGAACTCCAGCACTTATCAGTTGCTAGAGGATAGGTTTGCAGAAGTTGTGTCCTGATTAGGATTACCATCAACTCACGGTCGGGATGACAATGGGACGCGAGACCGTATTCTAAAACTATCCAGTCGACAGAGACAATAGAACGTCAGACCGTAGCACGTGGCTCGATTCTTTAAAAGTCTAAAAAGGACTCACACAGAGTGTCTAAAATTTGGGATCCTTGACAGTGCCACTATCCAGGTCAAAGCACACATAGATAAGACAAAATAGATCAGCGCGAGGGAAACTGACCACCGAAGAGCAGATCGAGATATGTGAACGCTGTTGCAGGATCACTTTTGTTGTACGCGTCAAGAGCTTTACGTGCCCGGACCGCAGCCGTATGAACTTTAGAGAGTGCGTCGGTTGCCTTGGCGGTACTGGAGCAGGCATAGATGCGGCCCGTCGCTCCCTTGGGATCATTCATGGCCGCCAACTGGGTCGAGTCCAACTTTTCAAGCACTTGGCAAACATCCCACACGTGTACGTAATTTGTCTGGGTGGCCACGTGTTGCGCACATCTCATCTCCAAGTAAAACGAAGACACAGGAACATTGCAGTAATACTTCCAAGCCTTGATAAGACGCGAGAGTGCCTTCGCATCACCCTTGTGTGGCTTCAGGTTGCACTCGTTGACATAGGACAAGTGCTCGTTCGGCGCCGAATCAATCCAGCCTGAGTAGTCGCTCGCGCCCGGAATATCGTAAACAAGTTGATTGACACCTTTGTCGGTGTGAAAACCCGGAATCACTTCCCAAGTCTCATACCCGCCTGCAAATTTAACAACTACCGCAGGTCTACGTATCTGTATAGTAGTAAACGGAAATCGCTTTTCTAGAGCTTCTTTCACCCAGGTAAGAGCCGTATACGAGGTCTCTGGACGGCTATTACCAATACTGATAAGCACGTCGATGTCACTAAATCCTCGCACGCCGGTGCCATGCGAAAATGAACCGGTCTCGAAGTACGTCTTGATCATGAGTTTTGCTTCAAGGGCTGCTTTGATAGACGCTCTATGACTTGACCCTGCATCACGCTGTGCTTGTGTCGGCGTCAGGCGCTTTAGAAACTCTTCGAATCCTTCGTTAACGGTCCTGGCCATCAGTCGCAACCTGCTCTTTCCTTGGCAGCATAACGCATGTCTTCTTCGTAGGGCTTGGACAGAATCCAGTAGAACCAACCGGCAACTGGCGGAGCATCGCGTCGCAAATCGAATATCTGATCTTGAATCTCCCGCAGTGCCTCATGCGAGGAATCGTTCTTATCGAACATCGCGTTTGTCTCGTCTTCAAGATGTTGGCGTCGGGATGAAGCTAGGAAGTGCTTTTTTGACAAATCAATGGCGTCAAGGACAGCCGGGAGCGACGGGAGTGCGATTGTCGTCAAGTATTCGGCGAGCGTTGCTTGTTGCACAAGTGCGATAATCACACCTAATATTGCCCATATGAATGCGGTGACCATAAGTAGGCGTCCGTAAGCATGATGTTGCCGTCTGGCCCAGACGGCGTTCGATCGTTGACAAGTGATGACACTTCTTGGCCAGACAATATCAACATTTGTGGGATACCAGCCACAATGCTTCTTTGTTGACTTCGGATCTTTGAATCTTTTACTTGCCGATCGGATCTCCTCCTCCGAAGGCTGACGAATCAGTGCATCATTCCAAGTAAGGCCGAGAACATCGCAATCGAACATTTCTTGGGCAGAGGCCCCTTTTACCTGGTAGCCCTGCTTGAGAGGTTCGAAAAGGAGGCGGGACATGAAGATCCATACTCCAGCAATTGCTCCGAGCAACGGACCCCAGTCTGGTTCGTACACGAGCACGAGCGGCGAGGCCAGAGCCAAGACAATGGCTGCTGATGCTCCCCAAAAGTGCCAACGGTTTCCTATTTTATAAAAGCGGTCTTTGGCTTCTTGCCTGCGAAGATTGCGATTGCTGTCTTGCGCAACACCAATGTCATGCATGGATGGAGTTGCAGAGGGAAATTGTGCCATAGAACTAACCGTATGCCGGGAAGTAACCCCCGAACACCTTTCTCCATTCGACTATCGCAGCGGAAGTATTGTCGTTCTTAGCAAACTGCTCAGCCTTGATCGCTCTGTCGTAAGCGACCTGAAAGCGGTTGACTGCGTCTGAGACAGTTTTGGTCGCGAAGAGCGGATCGATCTGCTCTCCAAGTCCAGCAGGGTCCTTGACTTTCGTCTTGATCCGTTCACGCCCCTTGTCGAAGAAGTAACGAATTGCGCTTGAATCTGAACTGAGTGTTACGCCAGCGAAGATCTCTACAGCGATTAGCTCCAGGTAGAAGGGAACAAAACTACGTGAAATCTCCCGATTCCAGGCCTTGATCATCTTGACCACTGGAACCACTGCCCCGTCGTGATCAGAATTTGATTCGCTCATGTACGTTTCATGAATGGTTGGATCTGTCGAGATCCACCGCCGGTTGCTCGAATCCGGAATCAAAAATCCGCCACCTTTGCGGTTAAAGGCCGGAACCACGTCAACTTTGAAATCAGTAAATGAGATCGTTACGGCATGTCCATTGCGGCTGATTTTAGGAGTGTCGGGATAGGTCTTCAATAGGGTGGTTCGCACTTTGTCGAGCAAAGACGCTTGTCCGTCGCTTTTAAAGTAGCTGGCATCTAGCACTACACAGATGTCAACGTCAGCTTCTTTGAGAGGGGCGATCATTGTTGATCTCTTGTATGAGCCCGTCAGGAACGATTTGAGTACCGTGAAGTCCTTTTCAACGGCTTTTCTCACGTTCGTTTGTCGCGTCGAGACAGTCGATGCCTGGAGGTCAGTGATTTCCAAGTTCTGGCGTAATTTGGTAAATGATGCGGTGATCGTTGCGGCCATTCGTATAGCTCCTAGTATCTCGGCAAACTTAGTAAATTATCCGTCCACGTGTTATCTGCATACGTTTGGACGTAAGGTGGGGTTGTCCCACGTACTCGCAGAAATGCTTTCTCCGTTGGCCCCTGAACGTAGGCTTGGTTGGGGTTGGTGCGAACAAACGTGACCATAGCCTCGCGGCTGCTCGCGCCCGTGGCACCAGTTCCAGGATTAACCCACTTCATTTCGGAAATATGTTGGTGATGTTGGGTGCCAACCAAATGGATTGAAGTAATTTGTACCATTCTTACATACACTTCCTTTTTATGTTGAGTTATGTTACTATTTCAGTATATGGTAGTTTACAGATGATGTCAACACAAACAGGATATGTTATTACGAATACAGGAAGGAGAGTCTTATGACGGACGTGTTAGCCTACGTTGCAAGAAGGATACGACAGCTCCGCACGACCTATGGTGAGACAGGTCTCTCGCAGGAAGCGTTGGCAAAACAGCTGGGTATTGCCGCTAATACAGTGTCAAGATGGGAAACGGGTGCCTATAAGCCCGACTTGGCTGACTTAGAAAAGTTGTCGCGCTTTTTTAAGCAGTCCATACTTACCTTTTTTCCACAGGATGCAGATCCAGTGAAGAAGGAGACAGAGGCGTTACTACGAGCAGCAGAGGCGTTACCTGCTGATGACGTTGAGGAGTTGATACGGTTCGCAGAGTTCAGACGAGCGAAAAACATACATAAGACAATCGGAAAGACAAAGTCTGAGTAATGGCCGCCAGCCAAGCATATGAGGAGGCTAAAACTCGGGCTCTACAAGTTAGAGAAACCTACGGTATCGATGGACCAAGCCTTAAGCTTCGGCAGATGCGAAACATATACCGGCACCAAGGAATCGATCTTATTTATTGGTCAGCCAAGCTTCGCGTTTTGCGGGGAGCGTATATTTGCGACGAAGACGGTGCAACAGTAATGGTCTCAAAAGATCTGCCGGATGATCCAAAACTATTTACTCTGGCACACGAGCTAAAGCATCATCTGATTGATCACGGTGCCTGCAAAACCGTAGATAACGGCTCCGATGTGCGTGAAATCGCGGCAGAGGTGTTTGCGGCTGAACTACTTCTACCCGAAAGTATTTTCACTCAAGAGCTCAACCAACGTGGCGTTAGTCTTAAGCAGCCAGTGGGCTTGGAAAAGGTACAGCGCGCCATTATCAGTCTGAAACGAGAGACTGGAACTACACTGAGCTATTTTGGTCTATCCAAGCGCAGTGAGCGCTTGGGGTACGCCACGAAAGGAAGCCTGACCCGGACAAAGTGGAAAATATTGGAAGAATCATATTACGGCGTGCCGTTTTATAAAATTAATCAAAAACCGCAATATTCTGATTTAATCAGGTAGTCAGGTCTTGCATTTTGAACTGCTCGATCGCATCGACTTCAGTTCGGCTCAAGAAACAGAGAGTCTCCACAGACTGAGCTTACTTGTCTTTATAAGTATGTAATTAAACATCGCAGATGCTTAATTAGAATAGAAAGAGACCCCAGCTTTGACTGGTCTAAAGGTTTACTTGCAGCGATCCTAAGATTTAGAAAAGGCAGAACGTGTTGGTTGCTTACAAGTTCAACGGGTATTTCGACGAGAGCGAAGATTCTGATTGCCTCTGTATTGCCGGCGTGTTGGCGTCCACGCACCACTGGCCACAGTTTGAAGACGCGTGGTCGGCTATCGTAACAGAAATAGGAATGCCGGAATTCCATATGCAGGAATGTGAAAACCGAAAGGGATTTTGGGAGAATTGGACGAATCTTGATGACCGGCGTGCTGTCCAACAACGCTTCATAGAGCTGTTCGTTAAGAACGTGACACCATCTCCGGTAGGGTTTGTGGTGGCTGTCGACCTTGCTGCCTTTCGAGGAACTGTTGGTCCGAAGATCAAGAGCGTCCATCCGGGACGTGGCTACGACAAGCCGTGGTTGTACGGGTTGATGCATGTCCTTGATCGCATGCTTATGGCACAGCGCGCGTATAGCCGGATGCTCCACACTGACGAACGTCTAGATCTGTTCTTTGATGAAAAGGACGAGTTTGAGGGACGCGTCGGAGGGATGCTTAAGGAGCTTAAGCAAGAGACGGACTACCCGATTGGGGACGTCAGTTTTGACGACTCACGCGATCAGCCAGCCCTACAGGCGGCGGACCTTCTTGCATACGAGGCTCGTCGGTTTATCACTGAAGTGGTCTTACGCGTCAGGCTCGACAAAGGCGTGCGTGAACAATGGTGGCAACTCATGAACGCCAAGCTCCCGGGCGGAGCGAATCGCATACGTGCTGAACATTGGGATGAGAAGGCCCTGCAGCGTAATATTAACGACGTATCAGTCGTGGAGCCAAGCAGCGAGGAAGGATCGACGCCGGTGCAGACTTGCGACATGGCCGTGCGTTGGTTGACAGGACGTGACATGCATAATGATCTAAATTGACCAGGCGGATCAGCTGAGCACGAATCGTCGGGAAGTGACGCCCTCGTCCTTGTCGGCGACACGGTTGTATCTCTGAACGCTTAATTTCCTGACTAGTTGCTAGGGCTACGCAAACGATGTCAGTACGAGGATTGGACCTCGACTTCAGTTTGAAGTCTTCAAGCTCAAGCGCTAAGCATTATTCTCCGCGTCGAAGGAGAAGATGCTTTCTGCTTCCAAACGTTTGACCTACATCGAGACTCAAATCTAGTCATCCGTCCAGTTAGTGGGAGTTTCGGCTAAAGTACAACGCGGAGCGATCAGTCTTCTCTGTCCAAGGAGGTGGAGATGTAAAAGGGTATTTTGGCATTGCAGCCTCCATAATGGTCAAGCTGTCCATGAGCCGTCGCAACAAACTTCAGGCGATGAATTCATGGTTGTAGTCCCCTACGGATTGAATCAGCGAAACTAAATACTTCTACCGCTGTCGCGCGCGACTATTCCGTATCTCGACACCTTCTCGCCTTAGGGTTCGCCAAACCGTACTTGCATCCACGCCAAGTAAGCCGCCAATCATCTTCGAAGAACCTCCAGCTTGATAGGCCTGAATCGCATCTTCTATTTGTTCAGGCGTCATCGGACGATATCGTCTTGGAACTCCATGCCGCTCGAGCACGTTTGATACGGTGGTGTGGTGGATTTGGAATTTGGCAGCGAGTTCTTTGACCGTACTGCCTGCTTGGTAAGCAACAACAAGATCATTGATTTGTTTCGGATCCAGGCGAGTGTGGCTCTGTTGCAGTACATACTCCCTGATAGGAATTTTGTCGTTCGAAGATCCTGTGGGACTCTCTTCTCTTGCTTTCCAACTCAGAATTAGCATTTGAGCAGGATGAACGGGGTTTGAAAGACCTCTTATCACCTCCACCAAAGTATCCGTATGAGAACCCTGCACCTCAGCGATGCCGGTCAATATAGCTCTCCTGTTTGCCTCCAGATTGCTAAGAACTCCTAGGTGAAATTGCCCTAATTAACTGCAATGGTGACACGTCTTCAATCAACACCTCACGGTGATTTCTCGGGTAGTTACTAGGTCCTGTTATCCTTATCGGAAGTACGTAAGAAGATTTTAGGAATTCACAAGGTGACGCTTTTTATGCAAGTTCAATTTATATCGCTAGCTTAATCTGCCAATTTAGCTCGATTTATCAGACGGCTCGCTTAACATTTCAGATCTACACAGTGACTACTGTAACTGAATTCGGAGGTAAATCCAGGTGATTCGAAATATGTATTGACTGCACATCGACTGCCTGTATCGAAAGTGAACCACTCAACTGCTCTGCAGAAGCACCCGCAGGGACTAGATTTCCGCCAGCAAGAGTTACGGAACTCGAACCAAGATTGACGAAGATAAGTTTTTCGAGCCCCGAAGCAGTAGTCACTTTTATGCCACTCACTGATTTCACAGAACCGTCCAACGGCGGGTCATTCGTGATGTTAAGTACTGTGATTCCATTCGCTCCCTTTATCGCTTGATTGATTAGCTGACTTGCACTGCCGGTAGGTGTTGTTGTGGTTGGTAGCGTTTCGGCGAATTGTGCATCGTCGGTATTGCCAAAAAGATCCCAGTAATCAGTGATCGTAACCCTTGTCGATGCCAACATCTGCATTTCAAGCCCGGCTATGTACAAAGCATGTTCCCAAGTCGTTCCTAGTGCAGGCGAACCTTTAGAGCGGGCGCCGGCGCCAAGGTTGTACTCAGTTAACCACACTGACAAATGTGGCGGCAACGAATTAATTATGGTTCTAACGGGTTGCCACTCGATGCTTGCTCCTGCCAGCAGAATTTCCGGCGAGTGCGGAGTGTTCTTTGAGGTGGAAACTCCAGGATAGTCGTGCAAAGTTACTGCGTTGATGTCATTACCGGCAATACTGAGTAGCGTCGAATTCCAACTTTGTTCACGTGGCGTCGCAACCGCTGTGCTTGCCACCGCGGCTATTTGTACGTTTGGGAACGCAGCGCGTATAGCAGGTGCCCATGACGCGACTAGATCCGCATACGAAGTTGCTGTTGGGAAGGCATTGAGGTAGTTGGAATTGGATAGGTAGAACTCGTTACCGAGCTCGACGTAGCGAACAGGCAGCCCTAGCTTCACCGCGGACTGCAACATCTGGATTTGATCCTGCAACGTAGAGGTCATCACATTGAGGTCAAAGATGGGAACAGCTCCCGTCGCGCTAGTTAGTTGTTTAAGTGTGGATAATGTGAAACCGTACGTTTGGTGTCGACTAGGTTGGGTCTTGGTAGTGCCGAATCTGGTTTTGGTCGTCGATGGTGGTTGATTGACGGTTCCGGTCTGCCAACTCCAGTAGTTTGCGATGGTCCCGCCGGGGTACCGGATCGTACCAAGAGCTAACGAGTTGACTGCGTTCGTCACTGATGTATCGCCGTATGGTTCTGCCAACCCGGAATAGTCGAGATTGGTTCCTTCGACCGGTGTCGTTACCGAGTGTGATGGACCATCACTCACACGTAGCAGGAGTCCGTGTGAGCTATTAGACGGAGATTTCCCAGGACTAGAGGTAGATTTAGCGCCGTGGTTCGCGTAATCTACGTTTCTCACAACAATCAAAAGTAATGCAATCAAGACAAGGATTGCAACTGTTGTCTTGCCCGACCATGGTCTTCGCGAAACCCTATCCTCTTTCATTTAGGTAAATATACGGATTTTTATTAAGTTTATGTAAAGTCGTGAAAGGTGCTATCCGTCTGCTTCGCGCGATCGGTCGATGCGAGCAGCTCAACTTAAGGGAGTATGGTCTCTACGAACGTTGTCGGTGGCAGACAAACATAGACAATTAGTGCTTAAAGGTTCGAGGCTGCTGGCAAGAGCGGATATCACGATGCGGAACGCCTCGTCACCTATTTGTCTGTTAAGTTTAGGGCGTTGTGAATCTCGCATTACTGCAACGACATTTTCGCCTGCCTTGCTTTCGAGGCCGAAATGAAGTGCGACCCTTAGTGGTAACCTATGAAAAATACGCTTCCTTTGATTGCCGTTGATACCCCCGCTCGTGGGTTCGCACTTGCGAAGCACCCTACAACTGACGGTAGCCACCTCAGTGAACCATGATGTTCATTTTCAAAAGTACGTGTGACCTTGATTCGATCTAGAGGGTTGACGTCGACTCCTAAGTCATAAATGAGTTTTAGAAGCGGAGAAATTTGTGATTGCGAGTGGCGCTTAGCAGATTCGTCGCAAGTGTGGCATGCTAGGGCCGGACCATCCCACGAAAGTCATCTCTCTCACTTTGTTTGTCCGCGACAAATGCATATCGCCATTACCTATTGAGAGGAGGGTTCGAAAAATGCAACTCTTGGACTGGGCGGTCTAGTAACGTAGAGTAATGAAGTTAAGAGTCTTTATAGAGCCCCAACAGGGCGCCAGCTATTCGCAACAATTGAAAGTGGCCCAAAAAGCTGAAGAACTTGGTTTTGATGCATTCTTTAGATCGGACCACTATCTGAGGATGGGGGACGGTTCGCCTTATCCGGGACCTTCGGATTCGTGGGTTACTCTTGGTGCGATCGCTCGGGAGACTTCTACAATTCGTCTCGGAACCCTACTAACTTCGGCCACATTCCGCGCTCCTGGAGTCCTAGCGATTACGGTGGCTCAGGTAGACGAAATGTCGAACGGTCGAATAGAGTTAGGCCTCGGAGCGGGTTGGTTTGAAGCAGAGCACAGTGCCTATGGCATAGAATTCCCAGACACTTCCGAACGATTTGATCGCCTGAAAGAGCAGCTAGAGATCGTTACTGGTCTATGGAAAACAAAGCTTGGTGATAGCTTTAGTTATGACGGAAAGTACTTCAAGCTTGAGAATTCTCCAGCACTACCGAAGCCCTTTAGTAACCCACATCCGCCAATAATTATCGGCGGGCGTGGTCCAAAGAAGACTCCAGCATTGGCGGGAGCTTTTGCCCAAGAGTACAACGTTCCCTTCGCATCGATTGAAGAGTGCAAGGTGCAATTTGATTTAGTAAGCCTTGCGGCCGCGAACTCAGGTCGATCTCCCTCTGAGATTGTCTACTCGGTCGCTCTCGTTGCGTGCCTTGGAAACGACAGTGAAACGCTAGCGCGGAGAGCTCGTTCGATTGGTCGATCCGTAGAGGATTTGACCGAGAATGGCCTGTGTGGATCGGCTGACCAGATAGTTGAAAAGATCTCTCGTTATCAAGAGGTAGGTGCCGAGAGGGTTTATCTTCAACTCCTCGACTTGGATGATCTAGATCATTTGAGTGAAATTAGCGACGGAGTGAAGAGCCAATTTTCCTAACTTCGCATTAATCCTAATTGTGGTGTTACTCAAGCGATGAGGTGCAACCTTCTGACGCTGCGTACGTTGAGCTGGCCGTTATAGGGGGAGTAGTTTTCCTACTACGGAACGTCATATTCCTAAAATATTCACTCTCATAACTGAGGACGACTGCAAAGGATGCCTGCGGTTATGCGTAAGTCTCTGCGTCTTCGTTGTTTAGCAGTTGCTCGGAATGGCCAAATCATCGGTATGCAGCAACAAGTATAAAGAACCACGTAGAGGTTTGTAGCGATGTGAGACCCGGCGAATCCCGCAACGGAAAGACGCCAGGTGAACCTTGCTGTTATTACGCGGAAGCTACTAAAGAAGTGTAGGGTTGAAGGTATAAACAACGCAATTAATGCCAGGCTCAACGAAACACCGTACAGCAAAGGGTTGCTTTCAATGAAAAGGTAGGTCAGGCCAAAAATTTGCGCCCCGGAGGTTGCTGGCAACATTATTGCCGAGGGAAGGTGTAAGGTCAAGAAAATTTGAAGCAGTTACTCGCAAAACTGATCTCATCGAATCTTCGAGTTATTGCTGCTGAGGTCTCAGTGATCGCAATCGTCATCGCGGCAATCGGAGTGAGCATCAGCTTAGGTGTGTCGGGCTCTGGACGGAATCCATCACCGAGTGGGAGCACCGTGACGACGTCGTTGTCCACAACAACGAAAGTTCCGCCCACCACCATATCTACTACTACTTCTACTACTATTCCGCTCACCACGACTACGACAACGCCGCTAGCCGAGCCAGGAGGCGGCCTGACTCTGTTCCCGGGAAAGCGAATCATTGCCTTCTACGGCGCACCGGGAGGGGGAGCGCTTGGAATACTCGGGCAGTCCTCGCCACAGGATGCATGGACAGCTCTTATGCAACAGGTAGCGCAATACGCGCAACCTGGAGTGCAAGTGATTCCGGCCTTTGAATTGATTACCTATGTGGCCCAACACGCCCCCGGCCCAAGTGGAACCTACTCTCAGGAGATCTCTACTCAGGCTATTCAGCAGTACCTCAACGTTGTGCAGGCACACGATGGACTTTTGATCCTCGATATTCAACCCGGTCGCGGGGGCTTTTTGGCCGATGCGCAGACCCTTGCTCCATTTCTGAAGCTACCTGACGTTGCATTAGGTCTGGACCCAGAGTGGGAAGTTAGCAATACGCAAGTACCTGGTGAGGTTATTGGTCAAACGACGGCAACTGAAATCAATCAAGTCTCAAGTTGGCTTCAGTCGCTCACTACCACCTATAGTTTGCCGCAAAAGCTGCTCCTTATTCATCAATTCACACAGAGTATGGTGCAGGACAAGCAAAATGTACTTCCTCAGCCCAACCTTCAACTTGTCTTCAATATGGATGGGTTTGGAAGTTGGCCCGGGAAGGTCTCGAGTTATCACCTGTTGGCATCTGACCCTCGTTTCGGTGTCGGTATGAAGCTCTTCTACCAACAAGACAAACCGTTGCATCCTCCATCTGACGTTCTCGCCCTTGTCCCTCAACCCGATGTCGTTGAGTACCAGTAAGGTAGCTTCACTTTGGAAAAATACCTATCCTCATATAAGTTGGGCGGCCATGGATCAAGGGTTAAGGTGCTAGATGCTCGTTGACGGGTCGCATCTCCATCGTCGTTGCACCGTCAACGATTCCAAATCGCAGTTGGGGTGGGCCCTACGGATAGTCAGACATTCAAGCAAGTAAGCAAGCAAGCGAGGAGGAGCTCGCTTGTCGATTATCACAAATTCCATGTTTCCCCATACCGGTAATTAGTTCTGGTAGCAGCCTCAAAAGATGACTCGAAGGGTCATAGGCAAAGAGGATTTACTTATAATTTGTGTCCGCGATGAATGTCGTCAAATTTAAATTAGCGAAGCCATATCCGAACCGACCGACATCTTTACAATCGTCGGTTCCCCTTCAGATTTAACTCGCCACTGGAGGAGCTAATTTCGACTTCGATGGGTTCGCTACTCTGCGTCTCGCGCAAGCTTGCGTAGTATTCGAAATCCCTTGGAATACTACGTCGGAGTTGCATCTGGAGGGTGTATTTCCAGCAGCTGAGATATGGTATTGATGATGCGTTACGCAGATCGTCTTTGAGCCGTTCCTGTTTGCTTGAATAGTCGAGGAGGTCGATTTGTATTAAGCCGCGTTGGAATCCAAGATTTTGAAATCGTATTTTGACAGATGAGTCAGTCTCGCGGTAGCTCCGCAGTGCTGGCTTTCTTTGGCGGTTACGAGGGAAAGGTGCGCTTTGGATGGCAGCGATCTGATTAGTCCAAACTCCCGAATTTTTTCTATGGAGCCTGAGTGCGAAGGCCTCTTTCTACCCCTCTAGTAGATAGCCGGCTTTTCTGTTTTTTTGGGTGCGCTAGGGGAATATGCGTCAACCAACTGACATGCCTTTATCTCTTTGCAAGGGGGTTTTAAGGTGACATCGCATCAAAACAGGGAGGGTTTTAAGGTGACATCGCATCAAAACAGGGGGGGTTTTAAGGTGACATCGCATCAAAACAGGGAGGGTTTTAAGGTGACATCGCATCAAAACAGGGGGGTTTTACAGTGATAGTGCATTAAGAGAGAGGAGGTTGTAGTAGTGTAAGATCATTCGCGACGATGAAATTCGTACTCGACTTCGTGAGAACAACCCATGGTGGCAAGCGGCCGCGGCCGGGCGAGATCCTGTTGCATGGGCGTTCGCCGATCGCTCTCTTGTTGCGCGACAGTCCTTTGATTTGGGATATCGATCCAACCTCCTTCACGATGTCGCCAAAGGAGACTTAGATGATAAACTCATCGTTGTTCGAGGTCCTCGTCGTGTCGCGTATAGTGAGAAGGTTCAGCTTCGCGTTTCTGGTGAAGAAGAAAAGGTGCGTAACTTAATGGTGATCTGATTAGCCAAGTGCCTATTTTTCCTGTGGAGCCTCAGAGCGAATGGTTAGTTCTCGTATCACTAGTTGACGGCCCGCTTTACTGGTTATAGGTCGCTCGTCGGGCGAATGTGTCCGCCACAAACGAGACCGTTGCACCTTAGCAAAAGAGTGGGGTGTAATAGCGATAAATCGCTCTCGACGATGAAATTCGAACTCGACTGCGAGAGAGCAACCCATGGTGGCAGGCTGCCGCGACCGGGCGAGATCTGTTGGCTGGGCGAAGAGGGATGCCCACCAACGTCTACTCACGCATGAATTCGTTGCAAGACAATTGGCGAGACCAAGGTTCGTTTCAAGGTCGAGTCGCTTCTCCGGTTTAAAGGGGTCGAGGGTGAGGAGTTTTATTTACGGCTCAGGGGACGAGTGGTCAATCGCATAGGTCACAATCTAACGGTCAACAGACTCGTCGGAAATCACTTTGCGTTTTGAGAATATTCTCGCCAACGAGTTCGGACGTACCAGCTCTGAAAACTCCGAGGGCGGTTGTCTAATCTCGTCGGTTCTTGCTCAATAGGTATTCTTCGACCCAAGCCCGAGAACTGCGCCACTGGCCGTCCGATCCTTTTTGTGCTCGCAGTCGCCCTCGTTCGATGGCCGCACGGAGCGAGATGACGCTCCGTTCATTCGTCGCCAGTGCAGTAAGGGGGACTAATCGATTTGGTCCCGCCACGGCAGGAACTATGAAGCGGTAAAGGTTGTCCGTAATCGCTCGTGCGATCAGCTCACCAAGAGGACCAGGATCACCACCGTCAGCGCGCTGCAATGACCTAAGGTACTTGCTTCGATCCCGCTTGTAAATGATCACCGGTGGGTAACCCATGCGGACCAAGATGAGATTGAGCACCAGACGTCCCGTACGGCCGTTGCCCTCGAGGAAAGGGTGGATCCTCTCGAACGACGCGTGGGCGTCTGCTATCGACTCGATCGGTCTCTCACTGGAACTGATCGTGGCCAGCGACTTCACCCAGTCCGTTACCGCCGCCTCAACTTCGACCCAGGAGGGAGGTATCATTCCGCCGGGGAATGGTTGGATTTCGTGTTCTCGAAAACTGCCTGGGCGCTCTTTCTCTGTGGCGCTGGGGTGAGGAGAGATGTCCCACACTGGTCCCAATGCGAGTTTGTGTACGTGGCGGACTTCTGTCAGCGTAACTGGAGCGTTCGGGGCCCAATCGCCGGGATCGAGTGCATGTCCATAGACCCACTTTGCGGCGTTCGCGTACCCGGACACTTCCATATACTCGCGAAGTTCCTTATTGCCAACCGCGCGGCCCTGTTCTAGGAGAGCCTGAACTTGTTCGAGCACGAGAGTGTTGCCTTCAAGGGCGGTCGATTGGTGCGCTTCTTGATGCCAGATCGATGTCCAGATGTCCTCAGCTTCCGTCGGCGAAGGCAAGCCTCCTGGAAGGCTCCCAATTTATCAATCCACCACTAATGTGAGTTTTGTATCCATAATATAAATGGAGGCAATTTTCATGAAGTCCAAAAGGCATACCCCAGAACAGGTGTTGGAAAAGATCGCCGAAGGG
>JAKAZZ010000060.1 GCA_021826315.1 Actinomycetes bacterium | reverse complement strand
ACTTTGCAAGAGTCTTACGGGACGAAGGTCCCGGTGACATGGCAGAAGTTCGCCCATCAATAGCGTAGTAGGATCTCGAGTTCCATCTATGAGAGGCTTGAGGACGAGCCTCGGTCAGTGGCTTTTGGACCTTGCGGACGCAAGGCTCGCCTTAGCGATTACTAATCCTGACAAAGATCGGTTCTTTTCTACAAGCATTACTATGTGCTCGATGAGGGGATGCAGTAGTTTCCAACCCAGAACCATTATTGACGCACCAATTACAAGACCCGCCGCAACGTCTCCTGGATAGTGAGCTCCAACGTAGACACGCGAAAATGCGATCAATAGAGCTAGTGCGAGCGAGATTAGGGCGATGGTTCTGTTTTTGCGGATCCCAAATGCAGAAACGATAAATAGTCCGGCAGTAACCGCACCTGCGGTAGTTGCATGGTCAGATGGAAATGAAAAGTCGTTTGCTCTTGCTACGAGGAGATTGACGTGACTGATTGAGTAGTACGGTCGGAGGCGCCCTACGCCATGGGCAATCAGTTGATTCAAGGCAACGGCAAGTAGTGTGCCAAGTGCGGTCCAAATGGCTGCTGCTACTGATTGGGTAGGCTTGGTTGAGCGCCTCGCGAACCACCAACTCAGAAGCGTCAACGGTCCAAAGAGGAATACTGCGTAGACCGCGAGGAACCGAAAGACCGGATTCGCCCAAGAAATTGTTATGGCCAAGGAATTTATGGCTTTGAATATTGAAGTATCCAAGTCGTCTCCAAAACTGCGCTTCGGACTACTGAGCCTAACTTCAGTGATGGCTTTTGTTTACCATTTGTTTATTTTATGGGTTTGACCTCAGCAAAGTTATGAATTTAAAATGAAAAGTCGAAGTGAGGCTCTTCACCCATCCGGCCGTCGATCATTTCGTGAAGCAGTTCGCGGTGGCCATTGTGTCTCGCATACCCTTAAATCAAGTCCAGAAGAATTCTTCGTACCGAAAGGGTGCGTCCATCTTGGTAGCTCCACTTAGCCAAAGCAGAGATCTCGCCGTTTTGGCACTTGAACTTGAGGATATCTCGACTCTCGACCACGGAATCTGTCTAAATTCTGACCAATTCAGCCGCGCTGTCACGCAAGGCGCTTCCCCACTCTCACATGGGGTTGACTTCAAAGTCAACCATAGACCACGGTTCTATTGGTGGGAGGCCGGCTACTCTACCGCGAAAGTATTCATGTTCAACGAGTGCGAGGTGCTTGATCAAACCGCCAGCAGTTACGGAAGAGGTTGCAATGCCCTTTGCAAGCTGGTCCTCGTTGAGATCGAGGGACTTCCATGCGAAGATGCGTCGCTGCCTCTCGAGGCTGCCGATGAGGCTGTCCTCTTCATTTCCTGCCATGGGGGGTCTGGGACAGAAAAATCGTGAATCGGCGAAAACTATCACAATTTGCTAGTAAATGAAATGATGAGTAGGTGTAGCGGTGTGAGAAGTTGGTTCCGCACCCCCAGGCGGCACGGATGGTCACCGCGAAAAGGGTATTCGATTCTACGAAACACCATTCGTATGATCTCAAATTGTTGCGAAGTGTTTGCACATTGGTAGAAGGAAGTTATCTTTCGGGGCCATACTTTTGCTTGATCAGATCGTCGACGGCCTTGAGGACTAAATAAAAATTTGTTCTAAATGCGGATATTTGGTCGAGATCGTTTTTGACTAGGAAGATGTATCTTCTAAGGCGCTTTGTCGATATATCTTCTTTGAAGTGGGAACCTTAACTTCAAATTCAGGAAAATCAAAGGCCCTCGCCTTTATTGAGGTCTGGGGTTTCTGCAATTTGAGCCTACAAGTGCAAAAGGGTTCGTTAGTCGCTTCATGCGGTTACTTCACTTTTGTGGCAATATGGAATATCAAACGAATCCACTTCGTTAAAGCGACTATTGCAAACAGTTCGCATATCTAGCTACAATTAGGTAGAGATGATGGCAGTCAACGAGGCTGTACATGAAAGGCTTTTAGATGGCAGGGTCGCTCAAGCAAGACCTATCCGTAAAAGATTTAGTGGCACTTTCGGTGTCGAGTGTTGGCCCGCTATTCTCAATTGCTGCTACCGGCGGGGTTATGGCAGCGAATTCGGGGATCTATACAATTTTCGCTATCGTTCTGATAGCGATTCCTTTTGTTATAGCCTCCTTCGTCTTCAGATTGCTAAATCGTCACTTTCCACATGCAGGTGCTTCTTACCACTGGTCTGCTCGCGTAATTGGAATAAAAGCGAGTCGTTTTCAGGCTTGGATATTGATTCTCGCCTACTTTGCATCAATTCCACCAATTATCATCCCAGCGGCAAACTACACACTGGCGCTGCTCTTCCCAAGCCTTCATCCAAATTCTCTAGAAGAGGTTGGAGCGAGTCTGTTTTGGGTGCTCTTTGCGCTCTTCCCACTGTTGAAGGGAGCGCGCCCAACTGCACGACTAACACAGGTGTTCTTGGTAATTGAACTTGTGGCTGTAGCCGTGATCGTTGGATTAGCGATTTCGCGCTGGAGCGCGATACACGTGCCCATTCACTTTGGACCGTTGCCAATAGGTGGCATGATCGTAACCGCAGTGGTTGCCGCAACGATCCTCGATGGTTGGGAGATAGACAGCTATGCCTCTGAGGAGGCAGCACGTCCGAAGAGTGACCCCGGAGTTGGGGGCATTATCGGAGCATTCATCGCTCTTGGTTTTTATGCCCTCATCTATCCTTTGATGTTCGGCGAAACGCCACTTCGACTTCTCTCTGGAGCTGCGAATCCAATGGCCGTGTGGGGGGCCAGGCTCGTCCCTGGGAAGCCGTGGCTAGTTCTAATCCCCGTTCTTGCTTCAACTGCGGGTGGGCTTTGGTTGACTTCCTTTATCCTTATCCGAGCCCTTTATGCGATGGGACGAGAGAAGTTACTCCCAACTTCGTTGGCAAAGGTGAATCACAGGGGCGCTCCAAGTGTAGCTACCTTCGTTACGCTCGGTGCTGCGACACTGGTTGTGATGCTTCAGGTATTCTTTCACTCCCTCTCATCTTTCTTTGCCCTGGTGTTATCGAGTGCCGGTTTCTTTCTCGTTGTTGAATTTTTCCTCGATTCGGTCACTGCCACAGTGTTCCTGCGGCGAGCGCACCGTACGACCTTGGATGAAGGTAAACCTCATGCGCACCGCGTTCTCTACCTCTTCTCGGCGATCGCATCCCTGCTATTTGGAGCGTTTATGGTAAGTTTCGTCTTCGTTGCGCCCAAGGCAATCTCCTCTAGCATCGATTACCTGATTGCGGCCCTGTTGGTAGGCGGTTTTGCCTTCGCCCGCTACTCAAAACGGCATGACACTATATTTCACTTCCACGGTAAAGATCGTACGGATGACGATACTCTTATAGAGACCATTTGACCTAAAGCAAACTCGGCAGTGCGCCTCAAGATTGCAGACGGGTCTAATTCGCACTATCGGTGAAGTTGACCCATAAACGAATCCCAGCCGAGCAACGTTGAGTTGACCCTGCGTTGATGGCTTTTCAATTTGCTACCCAAAGTGCGGAGACGTTGAAGGAGCGCACTTAACTCTCGCTCCCTGTTACGAGCCTTTGACGGGCCACGTTTAGTAATTTTGTGGAATTGAATCTTTGGTCGAATACTTAGATCAATGCTCTCATCCTTAGGGATGAGCCGGCAATCATCCTTGGGGCCGATAAAAAGCACAGAACGTCGCCGTATCTTGTTATTCATGGCAAGTGATTATGCAGTAAAAACGGTAGGACTCACTAAAAAGTACGGCGATAAAGTAGCCGTTGATGGTGTCGATCTTTTGATTCCACGTGGAGTCGCATTTGGTTACCTTGGACCCAACGGTGCGGGTAAGACCACCCTTATTCGAATGCTCCTTGGTCTTACTCGAGCCACTGAGGGCGAGATGTACCTCCTTGGTGAAAAGGTTCCCGACAATTCCGGGAAGGCTCTCTCTAGGGTTGGCGCGATCGTTGAAGAGCCGAGGTTCCACGGCTATATGACGGCCTTTGATAATCTCAAGATTGCAGCAGCGGTTCGTGGTCCCGAGGCGGAAGAAAGAATTGCGTCGTCGCTTGAGCGGGTCGGACTTACCGATCGGGCAAATAGCAAAGTCTCCTCGTACTCTTTGGGGATGCGCCAGAGGCTCGGAATTGCGCGTTGCCTACTTAATGATCCTGAGTTGTTGATCCTAGATGAACCTATGAACGGCCTCGACCCGGCTGGAATCATGGAGTTTCGCTACCTAATTCGTTCTTTTGTGGAGGAGGGGCGAACTGTGGTTATCTCCTCGCACTTGCTCGATGAAATCGAAAAGACCTGCGACGCCATATCAATAGTCGATCGGGGCCGCGTAGTAAAGCAAGGACTTCTAGAGGAGCTTTCCGGAGGATTTTCAGGAAGTGTCGAGGTCGAGGTTGACGATGAGGCATTAGCCATCGAGGTGCTTTCGCGAATGGCTGAAGTTGGCTCAGTCGAAGTGATCGCTCCAAAGGCGTTGAAGTTTGAATTGATCGCCGGAGCAAAGGCGAGTCAAGCTAATTCCGAGTTGATCAAGGCCGGAGTTCTTGTAGAGCGGTTGTCACCTCTCAAGAAGTCTCTTGAAGAAGAGTTTTTGTCTATTACAAGCAACCTAGGTATTAGGTAAGGAAGGGCGAATCCAATGTTTTGGTATACCAAAAAGATGGTCGGAGCAGAGGTCCTGAAGCTTCGTAAAAATAGGTCCCAAGTAATTACGGCTTCACTTCTTACAATTGGTGTGGTTGTCATCTACTTTGCAGTGCTTGAGATTTTGCACCTAACGAATGCAGCGAGCCACGGACCGGCAGGAGGAACTTCTAACTTTACAAATGCGATTTCGCTCCTTCTTTTCATTGGTTCGGCTGCTTCGATTATCATCGGAGCCCGAGCGGGTTCAATTGACCAGAGTTCGGGAGTCTTTCGTGACCTGGTATCTTCGGGAAGGAGCAGGATTTCGATCTACGCGGCACGCGTAGCGGGTGCAATTCTTTTTTACCTTCCATTTGTTGTCGTAGCTCTTCTTGTTGCCATGTTCGCAACATCTGTCCTTCACGGAACACTGCCTACGCCAACGGCTTCAGGGTATTGGAATAACTTTGCGGTTACCATTGGAGTTACAATCTTCAACTTGATAATGGCACTAGGTATCGCAAGTTTGACCCTCAGTCGGTCGATTACAGTTGGCATCTTGCTAGTTTGGGTCTTATTCGCACAAAGGTTGATCGTTTCAATAACCTATCTAGGTGGCTTTAGAAAGGCGTTCCCCCTCGTTGCAGAGCACTCACTCAATCTTTCGGGTAGGGGGCCTCTTGGAGCTCCGATAACTGAAGGTACCTTGGCGGCTGTCGCGGTGCTTGTAATATGGTCTGTCGTTACGCTTGGTGTCGGTGCCATGCGTACAATAAAGATGGATGCTTAGTTCGATATTAGTTAGCAAAAATAGAGTTCAACGATGAAGGATCAATCGAACAGCGGAAGTGATAGTTCGAGAGGGATCGTTCTAAATGGAATATCTCAGCGAGGAGAGAGAAGGCTAGCACTTGGCCTTGTCCTCCTCGCAATTGTCTTATCAATAATTGTTTCGATAAGATTCGAAACGCTCTTCTCCAGCGATTCCCTTGCGCTTCGGATTGCTGGTTCGGTCTTCATGGTCTTAGGGACAGTAGCTCTCCTTCTCCGTCGAAGGTGGAGCTACTTTGTACTTGGGATCAACGTCTTTGCTATATCGCTCGAGCGTGTGGCATTTCACGGTAATTTCTTCGTGGTGCCCTTTCTTTTTGCCTTTGTTGCATTTGCAATTAGGGCACCTCAACGCCATATCTTTTTAGCAGCCGCCGCGTCATTCTTAGTATTTACAGCAGCGGCATTTCTGGTCCCGGATTTCCGTCTATCTCCACTTGGCTTAGGTGCCCTGCTAAGCGAGATTCCTTTAGTAGTTCCGATTGCTGCATTCTCACTTTGGATTGGAACGAATACTAAATATTTAGCTGAGCTAAAGGCACGATCCGAGATCTCTGAGCGAGAGCGAGAGTTGCTTGCGCAGCGCGCAGTCGCTGAAGAACGCGTTCGTATTGCCCGAGATCTCCACGATATAGTGGCCCACCACGTCTCATTAATGGTTGTACAAATTGGCGGGGTAGCGGCGTCGATCCGGTCGAAAGAGGTAGACGCCGCGATGCAGCTCGATCAGGTGGGTGACTTGGGCAGAGAGGCCATGGGAGAGATGCGACGGATGCTGAGCCTTTTGAGGCAAGAGTCAGAGGTGCTTGTTCCTATCGCCCCATCTCCGACGGTCTCCGATATTGCAGCTCTAGTTAGCCGTACCAACGAAGCCGGGGCCGAGATTGGATTCAGCATTATAGGTCAGCGCATAGACCTGGCCGAGGCGCTTGAGACAACGATATTTAGGATCTGCCAAGAGTCGGTTACGAATATCATCAAACATAGCTCGTCCGCTAGGGGAATTTTGAGGATCGAATACCATTCTGGAGGGGTCAATATATCCTCTTCAAACGACTTCGACCCTGACACGCAAATTACAACGAACGGCAGGGGACTGCAAGGGGTCCGCGAACGCGCATCGCTATTTGGAGGATGGGTAGAAGCTAGTAATGACCACCATCAGTTCATTTTGACGGTCGAAATTCCATATGCTGCGGAGGTGAAAAAGTGATACGAGTTGTCATATGCGACGATCAACCTCTTATTCGCTCTGGCTTTCAAATGATACTTGACGCAGATGGAGAGATCGAAGTCGTTGGCGAGGCTAGCGATGGGTATAGTGCAGTTGAAGTGGTGAAGAACCAAAAGCCAGACGTTGTGTTGATGGATGTTCGCATGCCGCACCGCGACGGCATATCAGCAACACGCGAGATCACGAACTCTAAGGTGATCATACTCACCACCTTCTCGCTTGATGAATACGTCGTTGACGCACTTCGTGCCGGAGCAAGCGGCTTCTTGCTCAAAGATACAACACCCGACGAACTCATAAGGGCTATCAAGTTGGTTCACGCCGGTGATGCTGTCCTTTCGCCCGAAGTAACTCGAACCGTCGTCGAGATGGCCTCAGGACGCCTGTCAAAGCAATCAGCAGAGCGAAGCAGCGAAGTTGATTTGAGCGCGCGAGAGATCGAAGTCTTGAAACTTATCGCGGCAGGCAGGTCTAACGCCGAGATCGCTGGGGAACTTTACCTCTCAGAGGCGACCGTAAAGAGTCACGTGTCCCATTTGCTAGCGAAGTTGGGAGTGAGGGATAGGGTGCAGGCCGTAATCTATGCTTACGATAACGGCTTGGCAGGATCGTAGTGCACTGAATTCGGCAAGGAGTGGTTGCGCTACTCGCTTGATGCCGCTAGAAGCGAGTTTGCGGTAGCTTCACCCCACCTGATCGCTTCGATGTAGATCTGTTGAAGCTCTGCTGCCATTATCGCTTTGAGGGTGCGGTTATCTGCACTGACGTCGGAGGGTCCAATTCCCAGCTGTAAAAACTCTGCCTCAGCGAGGACGTGACCTAAGGTGCCTTCAAGGCGCAAGATGGCGTCTTTGATCTCTTGATCAATTGGGAGATCTTTAATTACATCTTCGATCGCAATATTTAGTAGCAGGTCAAGGCTCGAAAGAAGGCCAGTTGTATATGCGGCATCTTTCAACTCGGGGTCAATCTTTGCGGCAATGAGCTCACATAGCCGCGCTCTGATAAGGGTTGTTTTGATCTTTAATTCAGGGGTCGAAGAGGGCTCGACTATGAGCATCAAGGTGACCCAAGCCTGAAGTCTGCGCCAACCAAGTAGCACTAGAGCTTCATTGAGGGAACGTACCGTTCTTTTCATTCCGTAGAAGGTGCCTTCACTAGCACTTTGAAGAACCCTATATCCTAAGCCTGGGTCCCGCTGGACGATCTCTACGAGCATGTCGATCGTAGCAGTCGGGTTACTGAGCGCCGAGGCGAGGTGTACATTCGTAAGGTGAGCTGGCGAAAGGGTACGCCCTTCGATGATTTGAGGTCGCGATAGAACGTATCCTTGGAAAAGATCGAAGCCTGCTTCTCCGCAGAAGTCGAGCTGCTCCCACGTCTCAACTTTTAGAGCTACCGTATTGACGTGGTACGGTCGCAGGGCTTCTATTCTTCTCGTGATCTCTTTTTCGTCGTACTTCGATACATCAATTTTAACGAAGTCTACGAAGCGCAAGATGTCGTCATCGCGGTCTGTCGGACCGTCTTCAAGGGATATGGCAAAGCCCATCTGTGACAGTTTTTTGATGTTATCGATTGTCGTCGGATCAAATTTTAATGTGGAGGGTATCTCAAGGACTGTTTTTTCCGGTGGGAATACTACAGGAACGTCGCCAGAAATTATCTTTTGATCGATATTGAGAAAGAGAAGATTGTCTCCCGATAACTGGCTAATTCCAAGGACGAAGGCGTCGACCATTAGCTGTGCTGTCATGAGGTCGCCTTGTTCGTTTTCGTTGATGTAACGACGATCAAGAATTCCTCGAAAGAATAGTTCATAACCTACAACTTGAAGTAGGCGGTCGAAGATCGGCTGGCGAGCGAGGAGAGGCGAGTGCTGATTCATTATCGAATCCTCTTGCCGGGTTTTTGCCATCGTCCGAGCTCCATCAGTTTCCCTGCCAATACGTCGCACAAAAGTGTGCCACTTATGACTATCGGCAGAGTTGCTTAAAAAGCTTTAAGAAGAAATTGATAATCGTATTAGTTAGGACCTTCGCCTTCGAATTGCGAAAAGAGATACCGCTCCTAAGGCAACGATAACTATCAGGATTCCAAAGAGGGTGGTGGCAATTCTAACGATACTGATAACTCCAATAATCGCGAATGCTCCAAGAACTACGTATCCAAGAAGCGTTAGTTTCTTCATCACTGTTCCTCACTTGCTGTTACATTCACTATTCTACGGGTTTAGTTGTGAAAGAGCCTAAATTCTCTTGAGAAGGCGCACTTTGGTTACCTGATAGTAGCTCAGAGATCACGCGCCTCAGTGAACTTCCGAAAAATCCACCAACGACCGATATCGCTAGTGATGCAACGAACGTGACGGCAAATGATGTTGCACTTGGTCCAATTGCTGCAAGTGCCGAAGTCAGTTGTGCATTCGCCATTACATTTCCACCTGTTACTAGATCTATCAAAAGAGTTACAAGGGTCGCAACGATTGAAGCCAAGATGATCTTTGCCATGGGAGCACTTTTGATAAAGAGCGCAGCTATCGTTCCAACAAAGGTGACAATGTACCAAGGGGTAAAGATGTTGGCGGCACAAATGGCGATAACTACGACGGTTACTTCGATAGCGGCATAGCTTTTGGTTCGGGTATCTGCCTTTGCGGCCACTTCATTTTCCATAACAATTCCTTGCTTGTTTACAGTGCTGGTGGGCGGTTGCCTATTTGCTGAGTGTCCAAATGGCGTTAGGACTCTGTGTAGAGGTCATATCAAGATACTGGTTCGACCTCCATAGGTTCGCCTCACTTGTGTAGTTGTTTGAAAGTTCGTTCCCGTTTTGACCGCCAGGAATGATGCCAACGTAGCTTTTCCCCGGCTGAGCAACCATCCTCCAAGATGGACCACCCTTAGAGAGGAGAGCTTCTTCGGCGGCGTTTACCGTCCAAGGATCGCCACCGGCACTAAACGGGCCATATGAGAGGGAGTCGATATTTGCGATCGATACAAATTTGTCTTTATGAATCGATCCCCATGTTCTGTCATAAAAGCTATGACCAAGGTCGTGTTGCATTGACGTTATCGCACTTTGGAAGGCGGCGAACATTGCACTATCTAACTGCGATGGCGTCGAAATCTGAAGGCCAAGGCTTGGACCGGTTTTTGGATCCAATGTGAGTGCCTCAGCATCGTCCAAGAGAGACGTGTTGTTGATTGACACTTTGAGATTTGAATCCGTGGATGTTGGCACGTTGTGTGAGGTCCAAATTGGATTGAAGACTTGGGGTAGAAAATTGTTGATGAAGTACCACCATATTGGTGCCGCCTTTGAATCTGAGGTCATCTTGTAGTTCCAAGAGCTCAAGAGGTTTAACGCTTTCTGTAGGGGAATTGTAAGTGTGAAGGCACCGCTGGGGATCGAAGCGCGAATCGCACTGATCAGTCGAGGAACCATCTCGGACGCTAGAAGGTCTGAATATGAGGTTTGTAGCCCTTCGATTTGGGTTGGTGTGATCTTGTTATGTGAGTTGAGGAAGTTGAATATTGTTCGAGATCGGTATCCGGGGTCGAAGGCGTTGTTAGAGTCGCCAATGAAGTAGGGATAGTTCGTTGAAACCGGGCGTTGATTCGCAGAAAATATAAAACCACTCTTGGGGTCATAGGATTGTGGAACTTCGGAGTAGGGGATAGTACCTATGACGTCGCTTGCACCTGTTCCATCAAGGAGTTGCCGAGGGTCACCGGAGCGTACTTGAGCATATATTCCCGGAGCGATGATGCCAATGTTCCCCTTGTTATCCGCGTATGCAAAGTTTTGCGTCGGCGCGAGCCAATTGGAGAGAGCGGCTTTAAATTGTGAGAAGTTCGAGGCTTTATATACCCCATAGAGGCTCCGAATATCGTCGGACGGAATAGCGCCGAACCAGAAGGCGCTCGCTGCAACTCCCGAGTTTGTCATTACAGGGCCGTGCACAGTAACTCGGACCTGGTAGTCAACTGTAGAGCCTCCCTTTTGGGCGATTTGGTAAGAATACGTTGTGTAGTTGCGCCACTTCCCATTCCAGAAGTATTGATTTGGGTGTGCCGGAGAGGTCTTTTCGCGGTAGTAAAAGACGGACTGATTTTGGGTGTCGGTGAGCGACCACGAAATGTCTCTGTTGTGGCCGATCAAGATCCCAGGTAGGCCCGGCACTGAAACACCCGAAAGTGAAATCGATGGTGAGTTAGCCGTTAGTTGATACCAGATAGATGGAAGTTGAAATGCCAAATGGGGATCTCCTGCCAAGATCGCGCCGCCCGTTGATGACTTTTTCCCTGATATTGCAAAGTTATTGGATTCGCTACCTATTCGCCGAAGTATCGGATCGATACTCTGATACCAGTTGGTAATTTGCGCCAGCCCACCCTCTAGCTGGGTCGTATTTAGTGCAGGAGGGCTCACGATCCTATCCGTGCTTCTGACCGATGCCATCAGTGCCTTGGCCTTTGTGCTGACAGGTGTAAGTGATGAACCCGGTATAGTTCGGGTGATCTTGCTGAGTGGCAAAGCTTTGAATGGCCCTTTGTCATATGGCGTCTGCGGGTTCGGAGCAAAGGTGGGGAAGATCTTATTCGTAAGATTTGCGCCGAGTGAATTTGCGGCTAGTGTTCGATCGATCGGAGCAGTTGTAAAGTCCAGAAGCTCCGTTAGGTCACCTTGAATCACGAGGGAGTCGACCATCGTCCAGGGGGCAGGCTTGTAATTTAGTAGTCTGAATTCAGCAGGTAGTCTATTTGAACTTTCGAGTTTGTTAATCTCGTAGTTGATCCCTTCGGTGTAAGCGTTCATGAGATTAAAGGTTGTGGGATCGCGCTTGATATTTGCTGCTTCTGCTTCGGCAGTCCTCTTTAGCCCAAGGGTGAGTTGAAATTCGTCGGTCGAAAGCTCCGAAGGGCCGATTACTGCGGCTAGGGTTCCTTCCCCTGCTCGTCGAAGAAGATCCATTTCAAATAAGCGAAACCTAGCCTGAAGGATTCCTATCGTCTCGAAGAGATCATGCTCATTTGTAGCGTTTATAGTTGGCCGCTCATACTTGTCATATGATACGGTGACTACCTGCGAAAGTGAAGGTATGCGAATGGTCTGCGACTTCAAGGACGCCCCGAGATTCCCAGCGGCCCAAACGCCACTATAGGGATTAAATGTTGCTCCAATTGGAGGGATGGTTCCAAACGGATGCGAAAGGGCCAGCAGCGTTCCGAAGAGCAGAACTACAGATGCTACTAATCGTAGCGTTGTGCGCGTTGATAGATGATAGTTCACTTCGAAAACTCCACGTTGGGTAGGTGCTTATGTAAAGGTAGCACCATTAGCGAGAGTGTTGTGTGTGCCTAGTAAGTTCCTTGGCTATACCAGAGCAAATGAGTGTGCAAATTTGATTGGGAGGTATTTGCTATTGTGAACTAGGATCACCTTTGCTTTTGTTAGATCGTAGAAGACGAGGCGGAAGTTTCCGATGATTCTGTCTACGTCTTTAGTAATTGTGATCTTTCCACTCTTTGGATTCGGAAATTCGAATGCTACCAAGCAAATCCGATCACCGTTTTTGAAATTATAAGCATGCTCTAGACGTGCAGTGTTCTTAGAGGATAGAAGCCTTACGCCGATCATTCTTCCGCCAGTACCAGCAGCTTGAAATGCTGGTGGAAGTGCCGAAAAGCATGGAGAAGATGACGTGCCGAGGCCAGCTGATGCTCCTCCACAGCTACTCAAAAGGTTGGCCATGATCAATCCGCCAAGGAGAGTGGTAGTTGCAAAAATTCGGTTTTGCTTTTTAGTGTTAGCTTTCATTCTGAAGTGCGCTCCCTTCGTACTGCGGCGTCGGTGCGCGCTTCAACTTAAAGCTACCAGTCGTCACGAAGTATGAAATGAATCCAAGCGGCATAGTCATCCAATAGCTGATGAGCCGATATATCAGTACAGCTGCAACTGCGCTACTTTGGGCGCCCCCGTAGGCTACTAGGGCAATTGAAAGAGAGCCCTCGACTACACCAAGGCCGCCAGGGGTAACAGGTAGATTTGCGGCCAATTGCCCCGCGCCGTAAGCGAGGAGTAGCCCACTCCAAGGGATTGGTTTTCCAATTGCTTCATACGCCAGTACTAGGACTAACGCATCAAATATCCAATTGAACGTGGCGATTACGGTTGCTAACAAAAGGTCTTTTAACTTTGGGTGATGGTCATTGAATGCTTCGCATATTTCGATGATCGCGGGCTCCCCGCCCTTTGGGTGTCGAATGAGTCGAAACGATAATCGCAGGGTTGGCCTTGCAATTGCGATTAGAAACCTGGGCTTGGCTAATAGGTAAGAGACAAGAAGAAGAGCTAAGACGATACCTGGAACAACGAGGATTAAGTCAAGGCCTTGAGACGTCTTGAACGAAAGCGCCACCCCTGCCGCGGCAAGAATTGCCAAACTCGCTCCGCTCAGGACGTTGATGGTAATTATTGCCCATGAGGCAAAGAGGGGGGTGGCGTCGTACTTGCGATACTGCCGAAAGGCGTAGATCGATGCGAAGGCAGTGCCACCTGGGATCGAGTTGTTGATCGTAGTATTTGCAGTCGCGGTTTCGATCGATGTCAAAAGTGGAATAGTTGAACCACCGCGCAAGATTAAATAGTTGAAAATCCCAAAAGAGATTACCGAACCCAGCTCCGAAAGCGCTGCGAGAGCGATCAGAGAAATATTCGCACCTTCTATTTGTGCCAGTGCGCTCTTCAATTCGGCGTATTGGGTCGAGACGACGTATGCGCTAGCGACTATCAACACCAACGAGAACGCTAAGCCGGCCGCCCTCTTTGCTCGTTTGTCGCTGAAGAAATTTGCCAATTGAAGTCTCGCGGAGTTTGCCCTAAATCACTATTCGGTACCGTAGTCCTATGTCCGTAGTCGTTGATCACAAATTGCTAGGGATAAACGCGTGCATGATCCGTGTAATAAGTCGAATGGGTGATACCTTACACCGCGAAAGCACGTAAAAGATTAAAGCCCTAACTATCTTCTCTTGGTCGTATTATCCAATCCTTCTAATTCGTTTGTAGGCTTATTTCTATTGTTGTTTTTTGAGGCGACATGTGCTGGAGGTTCATCGAAGTTGGCGAGTCGAGGCAAAGTTACGATAATTGGGGCAGGCCTATCTGGTCTATCAGCAGCACTTTACTTAGATCGGGCTGGCTTCGAAGTTACCGTCTTCGAAAAGAACGATCGTATAGGCGGTGTGGTAGCTACTGACTTCGTCGACGGGTTCTTTCTAGATGTTGGTTTTCAAGTCATCCTTGACTCGTACCCGGAGCTTCGCAGGATATTTGGTATCGACGGTCTCGACCTTCGCTACTTTGACAGAGGCGTAACTTATGTTGAAAACGACGGCCGTCAAAACTCGGTTCTGGCGCCCATTGGTATTGGCGACGTAAAGGGTTTGCTACCTTTACTCGGAGAGTTTTCACTCTTTGAGAAACTTGCCCTGGCACATATTTCATACGATGCATATTCCAGCCGAATTGAACCGAAGCCGAACTTTGCGAGCACCAGTTTCCGGGATTACCTTAGGAAAAATCGGCGCTTGAGCGAGAGGGTAGTTGACTCGTATATTGCCCCATTCATGCGAGGTGTAACCCTCGCGCCAAATCTCGACGTCACCGCCGACTTTGCCCTCTTCGTTTTGGGTAATTTCATCACGGGGAAGGCAGCAGTTCCAGATACGGGTATGGCAGACCTTCCTGCAGCCATCGCATCCAAGATGAGACGCGATGCCATTGTGCTTTCAAAGTGTGCTATCGAGGTATCGGATAATTCGGTTCGATTTGAAGACGGCGATGAGGTTGAGCACGATTACTTGGTGCTCGCTGTAAAAGCTAATGAAGTGCAGCAGATTCTTGGTAGTGATATCACCGCAGAGTATCGGGGAGTACGAAGCTTCTACTTTGCAACGGAGCGAGAGATACTGAACGGGGCAACTCTGAAGGTCGCAATTGATCCAAAGCACCCCGTGACCACCTCAGTTGTCATATCTCAAGTTTCGAAGAGTTATGCGCCAAAAGGTGTGAACCTCATCTCGGTCTCCTCGCTTGATTTCGAAAAGTCCCACGTTGAGGTGGCAGAAGCTACGGCATCGATGTACGGTCTCGAAGGCAAAGACCTGTCGATAGTGCGAAGTTACTTTGTCGATACTGCACTTCCGACGAGATATGGGCAAAATTCCCCCTTTGGGTTGAAGCAACAGTATTCGAAGAGGATCCGCATCGTTGGTGATTATATGGCTTCACCTTCGATCGATGGGGCCATCAAGGCTGGGCGAGAGGCCGCATTCAAATTAATTGGGTAGTCCTGAGTCGGCGAATTGCCTTCAACTAGGATGTAGCTTCAGGTAGCAAAGGGATTCTTTAGATGGTTCTGTCGAGAAGCGAGTCAGCCAGAGGCAAACTCGGCGTAGTAATGAATAGCCGGGTGCCCGGCAGTACAGCGACAGGTATCGAACGCATCGGCGACCGACAGGTGATGTTGATTAGTTCGACGTCGTCTATGCATCGTGGCGCACTTCTTGGAAGCGACGGAAGGCGAATAGCGGCTGCTGTAAAGTCAGCAATTAAATTTGAGATTCCTATTGTTATGCTTCTATCTACCTCGGGTGCATCAATTCATGAAGGAATCGAGGCCCTTCATGGATGGGGAGTTGCCGCTAGAGAGCTTGCAAATGCATCCGGTATCGTACCTATCATCTGCGGTCTCTTCGGCCCAGCAGTCAGCGGTCCAGCACTTTTACTCGGTCTTTCGGATGTGGTAGTCACGACCCCAGAAGCATATGCCTTTGTTACAGGTCCTGACATGGTCCGAGATTTTACTGGGATGTCAGTCTCAGCCGAAGAACTCGGCGGTACGTACTCACTCGCAGTCAAGAACGGCACCTCTCATTTAGAGGCGACTGACTACGACGAGATGCTCGAGCAGATCGAAGAAGTTCTGGAGTTTTTGCCATCTTCTACGAACCAGTTGCCGCCTTTTATGGCAACTGACGACCCAGTCGAAAGATATGGTTCAAAACTAGACTCAATAATCCCAGCCTCTCCCACCGGCTCTTATGACGTCCGCGATATCATCATGGAGATTGCAGACGATGAGTACTTCTTTGAACTCCGCAGTCGCTTTGCCCCCCAGCTAGTTGTCGGCCTCGCTCGTATCGGCGGAAATCCAGTTGGAATATTGGCCAATCAACCGAGAGTCCTAGCTGGCACCCTCGACATTCCAGCTTCACAAAAGGGTGCCCGCTTTGTACGTTTCTGCGACGGCTTCAATCTCCCGTTGATTACGCTCGAGGACACCCCTGGTTTTCTTCCTGGTAAAGAT
The DNA here is from genome assembly GCA_021826315.1 of Actinomycetes bacterium. Classification (GTDB taxonomy): domain Bacteria; phylum Actinomycetota; class Acidimicrobiia; order Acidimicrobiales; family Acidimicrobiaceae; genus Acidithrix. The sequence continues at coordinate 555 of JAKAZZ010000060.1, read as the reverse complement.
GTTGAGTGGAGAGGGATGATCCGTCACGGTGCAGAATTGGCGTTCTCCTACGCCTCTTGCGGTGTACCTCGTATGTGTGTCATTTTACGCAAAGCCTATGGCGGAGCATATATAGTAATGGACTCCAAAGGAATGGGATCTGACGTTGTGTTTGCATGGCCATCAGCGGAGATTGCTGTCATGGGAGCACAGGGCGCCGCTCAGATTTTGATGCGCCGCGCCACCGCCGAGGAGCGTCTCGAATATCAGACAAGTTACGAAAAGAACTACCTTACCCCGTACGTCGCAGCCGAGAGGGGCTTCGTCGATGAGGTGATCGAGCCAGGAATGACGCGAACGGCCTTGGCTTCTGCTCTTGAACTAGTTATGGCTAAGAAGGAGCGTATTCGAAAGGCAAAGCACGCTAACTCGCCAATGTAATGCGCTATGCAGAACTCTGGTTATTTGGAGTACGGCGCGTTTTGAACGCTTCGCCAAACCCGTGCTTTGAGGTACGGGTCAAGGAGCTCTGCGGTCTTCTGCCGCTGGGTTTTGTTCTGCGGTCGCTTTATCTCG
>JAKAZZ010000059.1 GCA_021826315.1 Actinomycetes bacterium | reverse complement strand
TTCCGATCTATAAAAATTCATTGGAAGTTACTCCCTTTTCTACGATTGACGATCAGATAGAGTATTTCGAAGCTCATTCAATCGCCGTGCTTGGTCCTGCCCATTATCTCGCTGTTCAAGCTGACTACTTTAAGCATGAGAATAAGCTTGACGAATCTGTACCCCTGGATGGATACTGCATCTTGCACTTGAACGGCGTCGGCGTTTTGGTAGTGAGAGTTGGGGCGGTTATAAAATTATTTATTGACACCGAGATTTCGGACAATGACTTTGATATTGCGCTAAGACTCGAAAAACTTGGAAGTTTAGCCGGGATCGAGGATGCCCCATTAAGGGGAGTTGATGTTCGCCGTAATACCCTTCTCCAAGATTTACATTTAGATTCGACTCAAAGATATCAGGTGCGGGAAGTCGATCGCACGGCGTTTGTACGAAAGCAAGAGCCGGGCCGAACGTCCTACGCCAAAATAACCAAAGCAGATTTAGATGCACTACTAGGAGAGCTAAATCAAACGTCGATACCAGATGATGGGTTTCGCATTATAGGTGAGAGATTAGGTCTGGACCAGGGTGGAGTAACGATTGAAATTGAACGCCTACGGATGATTAATCAACTTGCAGAGCGAAACCTTTCACACCAATACGCCGTGCTTGAGCGGTGTGAAAGACTCAATGTTGAATTCACTGAAAATGACGGTGGGTCTATTCAGCAACGGATATCGGAAATTTTGGTAGGGCCAGATGACACTGAGGTATGGAAGGGCACCTTGTGTGGCGATGATCATCAGGCATACCCAAATGACCGTTGGTGGTGTGATCGCTGTACGAAGTATCACTGCCCCACTTGCGATCTTGTTTCTATAATCTGCAAAGAGTGTAAAGCTGTATCCTGTGCTTCTGACGGTGTTGGCTTGATTAGCTCTCTACTCCTTAATCGCTCTTGCGAACGTTGTGGTTCAATCAAGTGCAGTAAATGTGGTGTCTCTCCGGAGATTTCTATTTGCAGCATCTGTTTTCGTGATTGCTGTTCACACTGCAGCAGAGGGGGTAGCATCTGTTTTACTTGCTTGGAAGCCCCTGAAGAGGAATGGATACTACCTGAGTCGATCATTGAAAGGCTCATTGGACTTCGATTTGAAGTTCGAACTCAGTTACTTCCCCCACGAAAAGGTCTTGAAAGTGCCGAAACGGTTGTTCTCGCATCAAACTCTTGGCGAACGGAGCGATTTATTCTTCGGGACGGCCTGCTTTATGAGTGGCGCCTTCTTTCAAATTCAAGTGATTACACAACTCGAAAAGCCCTCGAACTTTACGTTGGTGGCGAGGTGCGGATTAATCGTTTGACGATGAAATCTCCTACCAATAGAAATAGTGAACAGGTCTTGATCAAGCAAGTCGATTTGCACAGTATTGCATCAATATCGTTTGGAACGGAATTAGAACCTAATTTATCAATGAGGATGGATATCTTAGAAGGAAGTAACTTTGACCGCGACACAGTCCTGTTGCTTGGCTTATGCAGTGAACTGGGATTGAGTTCTGCTGAGGAACCAGAGCACGCGCGACACTTAATCGACCAACCATCGATCTTCGAAGCGAAACTAGAAATGGGTAATAAAACCATCTTTCAGTTCGTCATAACAGTGCAGATTAATGTAGTAACTGCTTCTTACTTTCTCGATTCCGTTGGATTCCTGTTAAAGAAATCAGTTACTGGTGTTGATTCGGTTTCAAATTTTGACGAATCGATAGAAAGACGTTTTTTGTTTATTGAGAGAGGCACTTCGGCTTCACGAGAACTTGCTATCGTGTCCACTGACTTGTTTGAGGTCAATCTTTTTCGTCATGGCCGAGCCTTTCGAGTTAGTCTCCGCTTTAGAGACGGCAGTACGTCCGAGAGAATCATCGGCAAGGATTTAATCGGACAATTTAGAGAAGAGATGGCTAATGAATACGGACTTTCTAGTGGTACCGATGTAGTTATTACTCCTTTGCCTCCTTCCTTGCAACTTTCGGACATGCCATTGTGCGCTAAGCGTGTTGCTCGGCAATTTACGATTGGGAAGGTCGAAGTACTTTCACCGGTCCAGGAGCATCCTTCAACCTACATTGATTTGGGCAAGGATAATGTTCCCTTCGTACCTTTCGATCAAGAACAGAAGACCGTGGTGGCTTTGGGGCATACTACTGGCATCGACGACCGAATGGAAAAAAATTCAGAAGTTGCCGCCGCTTCGCTTCTAGAACGTTTTCCATTCAACCAACGATATAGTGTGGCGGTTCGTCAAGAGTACCACGTGATCTATTCGTCACTCTTTAGAAGAACCGAGGTTCAAGTATACTGCTACCCGGGAATTCGCAATGGATATGTTTTTGCCTACGAATCTGGTGAAGGTGACGAAGGACGCTGGGTTACCTCATTTGAACTTGAAGGAGGTAGGACGCGTATTCCGACGACACTGAAGGGATCGTTCAACTGATTTAGGACATGAGCCCAATAACATGAACTCGTTATTAAGCTCATCGCATCGTTTCACTCACTGCCAAGAATTCCACGGTGTCCAGGAGGTAATTTCATCTTTTTTCCAATAGAACACTGGGCGGTTTCAAGTGGTCAGCGCAACGAGCTGAGCAAGTTTCTCCACTGGCTTGTGAAGTCCTAAGGCCTTTCTCGTCCGATCATTCAAGCTTTCGTAGTTACGTTTCAGATCCGCATGGGAGAACTTGGAGAGATCTGTGCTCTTGGGCATGTATTGGCGAAGAAGTCTATTGGTGTGTTTCTTCGATCCTCGTTGCCATGGCGAATGAGGATCGAGTTCTTAAACTTGCACACCAGTCGCGACAGTGAACTCGATGTGTCGAGCAAGTTCGCTACCCTGGTCCCATGCTATGGTCTTTGTAAGGGAGTTCTGTAAGGTTTTGATCTCTTTACGCATTGCTGCTTCGACCTGTTTGGCGCTATGACCATTTGGGAGATGCAAGAGCAGGACAAAGCGAGTGGTGCGCTCGACGAGGGTGCCAACGGCGCGTATCTCCACGAGAGCCAATGATATCTCTCTCGAAAGTGCCCCGGTGTGAAACGATCCTCGACCTCCGGGGATCCTCTGAGATGCTGACTATATTGGCGATGGGACCAGACCTCTTGTGTGATCCCTGGGGATGACGCATGGAGTTGCCATAACGTAAGCTGTGCGGTTTCGAATCAATCTGAAATTCCAACCATAGAGTGCAATGCTTAAAGTTTCAATAGCTAGATGTAGGGTGCAGAATATCCGGAAGATGAACACCACTCCCAACGGTCTAACCTTCGATAAGATTAGTCCTCGTGAAGTTCAATCATCTCATTTCACGCGCTTTGCGCACGTAGTACAAACCACTCAGGCTCGTTGACTCGTAGGTACCGTTTTGTCGTTGAAAAGTCTTGAGCGGTTCTCGTTCCGCAATTTTTGATAGAAGGTGTAATGGAGCTACTAGATGCTGTTGAGCAGGTTCTCAAATCGGCCAATCAGCCGCTACATGTGAAGACAATCACTGACAAATTGATAAGTGATGGTCTTTGGAAGTCTTCGGGAAAGACTCCCGATAAAACAGTTGGCGCACGACTGTATAAGGACATCAAAACGAAGGGCGCGAAGTCGTCCTTCGTTATGGTTGCTCCCCAAACTTTTTCGATGAATGGTATTCCAATGCTTGGCGAGGATACCGCACCAGATATGACTCTTGTAGATGAAACGCAAAAGACTCGATCTGAAGGTGCATACTTCACCTTCATTGATTGTGCCCAGAAGGTTCTCGAAGAGTACGGTGGTAATAAGCCGATGAACTACAGGGAAATCACTGACAGGGCCCTTCAAAAAGGGTGGTTGAATACGGGAGGGAAAACACCAGCTGCAACGATGTACGCGCAGCTGATCACCTTAATTAAGAGTCAGCAAAAGCACGGTAAGCAACCTCGTTTCGTAAAGCACGGTAAAGGCTACTTTAGCCTCAGTCAATCAACGGATAGCAGTCTTACAATTCAAATCGAGCAACATAACCAACAAGTTCGCAAGGCGTTGCACGAGAAATTGTTGGCCTTGACACCCGGCGAGTTTGAGGAGTTTATCTCTCAACTGCTGGTGGAGATGGGCTTCGAGATGGTTGAGGTTACAAAGCTTACTGGCGATGGCGGGATCGATGTTCGGGGCACCTTGGTGATCGGAGAGGTGGTACGCATCAAAATGGCGGTTCAGGTGAAGCGGTGGAAGCACAAAAACAATGTTCAGTCCCCTACCGTCCAGCAGATGCGAGGTAGCCTTGGTGCGCATGAACATGGTCTGATTATCACGACAAGTGACTTTAGCTCTGGAGCAATTAACGAGGCTATTGAGTCTGATAAAACTCCCATTGCGCTTATGAATGGTGATCAACTCGTATCACTGTTGATGGAGTATGAAATCGGGGCTAATCGCTCTAGGCCAGATTTATTTGAGATAGATGACGAGGTTCTACTTGTTGGGGGAGGAAAGGAATAATGGTGGTTCGGAAGTGAATACACAGATAGAGGGAGTCGGTGCAAAGGCGTGTTGGTTTGTCGGGGCGACTTTCGGCGGTACCGACGATCAGACATCTCGCTTTTTGCGGGAAGGCATTTGGGAAAACGGTTATCAGGATAGATACCTTGATTTAGTAAAGTCGATTCAACCTGGGGATTTAATCGCGATTAAATCGACGTATACGCGAAAGAACAACCTTCCCTTTGATAACAGAGGCTTTAGCGTTTCGGTTTTGGTGATCAAATCGATTGGAACTGTAATTGAAAATTGTGGTGATGGCCGCAACCTTAGAGTCGATTGGAACTCGTTCGACCCAGTTCGCGAGTGGTATTTTTACACTAATCGAAATACGGTCTGGCGGGTCCTGCCTGGAAATTGGTACTCAGATGGATTGATCGGATTTACCTTTGAAGGTAAATCACAAGATCTTGATCGGTTCCGCAATGAGCCCTATTGGCGTGATCGCTTCGGTGATCGCGACGATAGGAGCAGTCCGTTTAAGTGGTCTGGTTTTTACGAGGAAGTTGCAAATAAGCTGCTCACCTTTCAAAGTCGACGTAACGAGCTTTTTGCAGGAATACTCGACATCGCCTCGAAAGTAAATGGCTTTTCCATCGTAAATGATCAATTCGCAGACGGTTCTATAGGTCCAATAAAAGACATTTGCCCATTTACTGTTTTTGGTATATTCAACCGAGGGATAACAGAAACAAATCGTAAGGTAATTGCAAACGAACTCGCCCGGCTGCTCGGAGTTTCGGTGCCCGTTCCAGACTCTTTCGACGGAATTCCTATTCTCAATAATCAGAAGTCTTGGTTTTATGGGTATGAAAAAGATCGTCGACAAGATGACATAGGAAACCTCTGGGAGGTCTTTGCGCGGGCGATTGACTTTGCTGATTCGCCCAATGAAGAATCCCAGTCCAATTTTGCGTTCGCCTATGACAAAGCGACCCACATCTCAAACACCGGTTGGAACCTTACAATGGGGCTGTACTGGATTCGTCCCTGGAATTTTCCGACCCTGGATGGTCAGTCTCGGCTTTACATTGAAAAGAAGCTCAATATTCACATCGACCTGAATGGCCCCAAACGTCGTTGCAATGCAACTGATTTCCTAAAGGTGCTGGAAACGCTTGAGGTTCGTTTCAAGGAAGACACTTATCCTGTACATTCATTTCCGGACCTATCCTTTGCGGCATGGCTGTACGGAGATAGCAAGGCTTCTGACACCACAAACGTGTCAGAAGCCGATGCGCCGGGCGACGAAGCGAATGCCGCATCTGAAGAAGAATTCATCGCTGCCCCGCTCGTTCCATACTCGATTGACAATATTGTGGCCGATGGATGTTTCATAGGGCGAGATAAGCTTCAGCAGATCCTAGATCGCTTTAGTTCAAAGAAGAATCTTATCCTTCAAGGACCACCAGGTACTGGAAAGACTTGGTTGGCCAAACGATTGGCATTTGCTTTGATTAGACAGCGCGACGACAACAAGGTACGGGCAGTTCAGTTCCACCCAAACCTTTCATACGAGGATTTCATTCGAGGATGGCGGCCAATGGGAGACGGGAAACTCAGTCTCGTCGATGGCCCATTTATGGAGATGATAGAAATAGCTATAAATGATCCAGGTTCTAATTACGTTGTCGTCATTGAAGAGGTCAATCGTGGCAACCCAGCCCAGATTTTCGGTGAGATGTTAACACTCCTTGAGGCAGATAAGAGGACGCCGAATGAGGCTCTTGAGCTCTCGTATAGGCAGTTCGATGGCGAGCGCGTATATATCCCAGCCAATCTTTATGTCATCGGCACCATGAATATAGCTGACCGATCACTTGCTCTAGTTGATTTGGCCTTGCGCCGCCGCTTTGCCTTCATTGACTTAGAGCCCAAACTCGGTAAGCCATGGCGCGAGTGGGTTCAAACTAGATACGGATTCGATTCACAAACACTCGACAGAATTGAAAGCAACATTACAGTGCTGAATGAAATGATCTCAGCGGACTCTGGCCTCGGACCTCAGTATCGAGTTGGACATAGTTACGTCACTCCGACGGGCGATAACGTGATCAGCGATGGCGGCAAATGGTTCCGTCAAGTGGTAGAAACCGAAATCGGTCCACTACTCGATGAGTATTGGTTCGATTCCCCCGCAACCTCCAAGAAGGCCAAAGAACGCCTCCTCGAGGGATTCTGACCTTGACGTCTGTCTCCATAGATTCGCGAGCCGATATCCCAGATCAGGTTGGCTACATAGGCCGCATCCCTGTTCGTAATCTTTGGCTGCTCATGCTGTATGCATCAGATCTTTTTAGAGAACTTGAGAATGCAAAGGTAGCAGTAGAGGACAATCCTGACGAAATCGCCGATCTAGTAGCTGAATTGCTGTGTAGGCGTGTTGAGCGTCGAATTCAGCGAAACTTGAATTATGGCTATCAATCGCGTGAGGCTGTACTTAGCCGCCTTCGAGGCCGGATTGATCTGCTCAGTACTGAAAGGCACCGACTATTGGATCGCGGAAAGATCGCCTGTCGATTCGACGAGTTGACGATCGATACGCCTCGAAACCGTTACGTTCGGACAGCCCTTGAGGAAGTTTCGAAGATAGTCGTCAGTAAGGCACTGGCACATCGATGCCGGTCATTGGCAATAAGTTTGCGTCGAATGGGCGTGATCGGGGATCGACCTAATCGTAGCGAAGTTTCAGTCGACCGCTTCGGAAGACACGACTCTGGCGATCAGTCTATGGTAGCTGCGGCTCATCTTGCATTGAACCTTGCATTGCCTACAGAGAGTATGGGCGCAAAGATGCTATCGTCGCCCGATAGAGAAATTCACTGGATTAGAAAGCTCTATGAAAAAGGGATCGCGGGTTTCTATGATGTCACGCTTTCTCCACAGGGATGGCGCGTCGAAGCTGGAAAAACGTACAACTGGCAGGTAGAGAGCAAGAGCTCCGGTATCGACAAAGTGTTACCCTCGATGCGAACCGACATCATCCTCAATCACCTAGAAACGGGCCGTCGTATCATTATTGACACAAAGTTCAACTCCGTTGTGACACGTGGCTGGCATCATGAAGAGACATTACGCAGTGGATACGTCTATCAGATTTACGTCTATCTAAGATCCCAGGAAGGAAGTGACGATCCTTTCGCTGAAAACTCCTCCGGACTACTCCTTCATCCATCTGTGGATAGTTCATTTAGCGAATCCGTCGTAATCCAGAACCATGAGATTCGATTTGCTACCGTTAACTTAGGCGCAACGGCGAAGGAGATCCGGGAACAGCTATTGAAAGTCGTAGGAGGAGGATCATGCAATTAGATCGTGCCCAGGGATGTCTACTTGGTCAACTCGCAGGAGATGCCCTAGGCAGTCTGGTTGAATTCCAGTCCCCAGAAGAGATCAGACGCCGCTACCCTGATGGCTTACGAGAATTGTCTGATGGAGGCACATGGAACACCATTGCCGGCCAACCAACCGACGATTCAGAGATGGCACTTCTTTTGGCACAGATGTTGCTAGAGCGTGGCACCTATGATTCCAATGCTGCATTTGATGCCTATAAATTCTGGTTAGATTCCAATCCCTTTGACTGTGGATCGACAATTTCTTCTGGTCTTCGAGGGTATCCGAACTCAGCCAGCCAGGCCAACGGAGCCATGATGCGGATCAGCCCTTTGGGTATTTTCGGTGCTAACCACTCGTTAGATACAGTTCGAGAATGGGCCGAGCAAGACGCCGCTCTAACTCATCCCAATCCAGTATGCCTTCAGGCCAACTCGCTTTTCACAATGGCGATTGCTCATGCTATTTCATCTGGATGTGATGGCGAGACACTCTTTCGCAAGATCATGCAGTGGGCTCACGAACAAGTAGTCGATCCTTTACTCATGGATGTAATCCAAGGAGCGACCGAAAGTCCACCATCTGACTACGTCCATCAACAAGGTTGGGTTTTGATTGCATTTCGCAATGCACTGTGGCAATTGCTAAATGCTCCTAGTTTTGAAACAGGCGTCGTCGATACGGTTATGCGAGGTGGAGATACAGATACCAATGCGGCAATTTGTGGAGCGCTATTGGGTGCTGTCTACGGTATCGACCCGATACCATCCCAATGGGTCGACTCCGTCTTGAACTGCCGCCCTAAAGCCGGAAGTCCTGGCGTCCATCGTCCGCGACCAGAGTGCTTCTGGCCAGTTGATGCCTTGGAGCTAGCAAGTCGATTAGTTGGCAACCAGTAAAGTCCACTGATTCATGTGCTGGTTGTTTGCGTGTAGTCAAATGAAATAATTAGATGCGAGCACTTGACGTACCCACAAATGTTCAAATTTTATTTGCGATAAGCATGTGGTGAGTGGGGCCACTTGGTCAAGCGAACTGGGGCCAGTTTGGTCCGTTGTTTCCAAGAGGGCTTCTGCAATCCCCATTCCCCTTGGCAAAGGGAATGAAACAAAAACACCAATGCCCTACTTCGCCAATATCTCCCCAAGGGAGAAGACCTCAATAAGTTCTCTGCAAAAGATCTACAAAAGATACAAAGAAGCTTAAATGGCATACCTCGAAAAACCCCTTGCTATAAGGTGCCAGAGGAGGAACTTGCCGAACTCGTTGCGTTGTCTACTTGAAACCGCCCATCCACCCACTTCTGAACAGATGCCGCACATGTAAGGCTTATCAGGCCGGAGGTTCTCCGAACATGGTTGGTGGCTTTTTGGCTTGGATGCGAGCACGATCTGGCGAGTATTGAGGCGAAAAGGTGTTGCGATGCAAGATAGCTGCTGGCGAACTAGCCAGCACAAAAGCTGCAAATCCTACGGGAATGTGAAGAATTGTATAAAAAGTGAAGACGAACTTCATTATGGATGAACTGAGCATTGAACTGTATTTTGAGTCGCATCTGCGCTTCTTAGTGCGGTTTTACCCAAGCATTTATAATTGCAAGCTCAGGCGAGTGTACGCCGTCGCCAGACGTTGTGGCTATTTACTTACAGAATGTAACACCACTGCTCAGCGAAATCACCGCGTGATCTAGGTCGGTATGATCCGGCCCGGGTAATAATTTCGACCTCTTTTACGCGATCAAAAAACGTTCATCGCCAATCTCGACTTCAACTCTCAATTCACTGCCGACTGCCTCGACATACTTGCGTAGTGTGTCGAGTTGTGCGCGTTCGATGTCGCCATGTTCGATGCGTGAAACGCGATTCTGGCTGACCTTCACGCGACTAGCGAGTTCCACCTGGGTGACCTCAGAAGCTTCGCGCAGCTCGCGAAGCTGGTAAGACCTGACTTCCCTAAGCATTTGGCTTTTTGTGCTCCTCCACAACCTCGCGGTTGACGAGACGTCTTGCGAGCATGTCATCCAAATTCTTTGACATCAAGATCCTCCTTTCTGTTTCCTAATGTGGTCATCAAAGCGCTTGTCAGCAACTGGGATCTTCACTTGATACCACTTCTTACAACTTTTCGATTTGTCTCCCGCCACTAGAAGAACTGCGTTTCGTTCTAGATCGAAGGAAAAAAGAATCCTCAATTCTGAACGCCCTCTAGAGCTTGGACGCAACTCCTTCATGTTCTTGTGACGTGATGCTTTTACGGTATCGACCAACGGACGTCCAAGCTGTGGGCGTCGGTCGATGAGCCACTCCAAAGCAGCAATAACCTGTTCGTAAGAGTTCTGATAAAGGTCATAGAGCCAACGCTCGACGAATTCGAGATCCACTTCCTACGTAAGGATAGTAAGCAATATAAAGGTTATATAAATCAAGGGTTGTAAGAACTTGCCAAGTAAATTGTCGCTTCCTCCGTGCAGTCCCTCGTGAATGTCATGGACGCGATGTTTGTCCCTCAGGTTAAGCCAGCTTAGCTACGAGAGTGAACGGAAAAGAGGTCGCGGGTTTGCTGGGCAGAATGTTGTGAAAGAGACAACGAGTGGACCTTGAGAGACACAATAAGAACCGAAATGATTCCAAATAGAGGACTCTTCTCTGGTAGGTGAGCAATTCGACCACTTGGACCACTTTGTTCGGCAACCGTATTCGGACGTAGTAATCTAACCTGTAGCAATTCGTAGCATATCATGCTACACTTTCCTCATGACAAAGACCATCGCTCAACGCGAACTGCGCAATGACAACGCCAAAGTGATCGATGAAGTAGTTGCTGGCGAGAGTTTCGTTGTGACCCGCAACGGAGTCCCAGTGGCCGAATTGCTCCCTCTTCGTACGCTACGACGCACCGTGGTACCGAAATCCAGCATCGCAAATTTCATCGATACTGGGCCCGGTATCGATGCGAAGCTCTTTCGGGCCGACCTCGACAACCTCATCAATCAGGATCTCTAGATGAATCCGGGGCTACTTGATACTTCCGTAGTCATCGATTGGGATGATCCTTCGGTGCAAAGAGTCCTACCTGAGGAGATCGCGGTCAGCGCGATCACGCTTGCCGAATTGGCCGCCGGTCCCATTCTGGCATCCACCGTCACCGAGCAATCTGTTCGTCAGGCGCGCCTGCAGCAAACCGAAGCAACCTTCGAGCCAATCCCCTTCGACGCTGCCGCCGCGCGAAGTTTTGGCCAGATTGTTGCGGCCGTTGCGAGTACTGGTCGCACGCACCGATCGCGCATGGCCGATCTACTCATCGCGGCAATCGCTCACGCCAATGGCCTCGACCTCTATACGCGCAATCCGAACGACTTCGTCGGCCTCGAAGAACTGGTTCACGTTATTACCGTCTGAGTGACGTGAGCTTCGACAAGGCTGACTGTCTTGGACATTGGACTTCATAGAGAAAATCGTGCCGGTGACCTATGTAATCAGACCCGGTTTTTATTCTGCTTCGAAGTGGAGGTGAGCGGACTCGAACCGCCGACGTCCACGGTGCGAAAGTACCAATCCTGGCCTCCTGAACATGGATTTAGCGAAGAATAATGAGGTCAAAGCACTGCAATCCCCTCAAGCCCCCTCGATAAACTTCCCCATACATATCGATAAGGTCGCGTAAGTTCACGCCGACTACCCACAGCCCACAGCCACCCCAAGCGCGGAGCAGACCTCGCGCATCCGTGCGTCGCTAAGTCGGCCCAAACGCTCGACGAGCACGCTGACTGAGACGCTCTCAACTGAGTCCAAGTTAACCGCGGACGGACGCGGGACTGGGTCGTCTTCCGGATTGAGCACCACCTCGCTCGACAACCCTCGTATGTTCGTCGTACACGGGGCGATTACCGCCCGGCGAAGCCGAGAAATAGCCACGTCGCGAGACAGAACCACCACAGGACGGCGACCGACGTCCGACAGTTCGCACCACCACACCTCGCCCCGTGCTGGAAGCTGGGTCACGACCGCCCTGCTGCGTCACGAAACGATGCCAGATCACCCCACTCATCAGGCACATCCAGCGGAACGTCATCGTAAGCACCGTAACTTGCATCTATCTCCGCACGACGATAAGAAGCCACCAACGCCCCCAACGCCTCGTCCAGCAGCGCAGCGTCCGTCGACCCGACGAGCAGCTCGCGGGCACTGCGCAAAAGATCTTCGTCCACCGTGGTACTCACCCTCACCCTACTCATGCCACCAATATAGCATAGATATGCCACAAGTCATCTGGTTGGATTGCTGCCAAGCGCGTACTGTGGGCAATATCACGGCCGCGCTGTTACAACACGCTGGTTGGTGAGGGTTGCCTCGCTCCGTATGGAAAGACCCGGAGAGGAAGTAGGCAAGGTCACAGAGATAATGGGGCTTGACTTCGACAGCGCAAGAAGGTGAGGGTGACAACCGTCTAGGTCGACCAAGGAAGGAGGCACTATCGGACGCCGGAATGCGTGGCGAACGGTAATGACCGACAAGGTGCTTTACCGGGCGGGCCGACTTTTGCTGGTTATTGCTCGGTAGCTGCCTTGATTTCGTAGTTGGCTAATGAGCGATACGGAGGTTGGTCTATTATCGCCCCTTGAAATCCAAAATATCTTAAAGATGCTTATTCATGGGTAGTAATGCGATATCCCAAAGTAAATCAGGTAAAACTTTTCAGACGCAGTTTCAAATTCTCTTCAGACAGTTTCCCGCTTGTGGCAAGAACCTGCCATGGAAGCGGTTTCTTATCAGTGCTTGCATGTTGCTGGTGCCACTGACGGCAAAGCCACAGAAATGTGCTCGCCTCGATTAGCGCAATTTCAGTTCCAACCGGACATTGGGTCTTAAGGCGCTGGGCTTCTGCGACCGATTCTTTTGAAAAGGAGAGCGCTATTATCATCATCGGACATGGAATCTGAGGCGCCGGAGTTCGAGTGCAATAGGCTAAAAATTGACGGCTTGACTTTTCGGTAAGAGAGTATTCACTCTCGCTTGACTTGCAGTCCCAGAGGAGGACATGACGTTTGTCGGGGTATAACGCTCTGCCGTCAGCATCGTTCCTTCCCTCGAATATCTCGGTTTCAAGAAAAAGATACTCCCTAACCAAATACGTTGTTGCATCTTCGAAGAATCGTTCGACTTGTATATCTTTTTCGATAACTCCAGCAACCCGAAGTTTGTTGTAATCACGAGAAGCAAGTTCTACGTAGAACCCCACCAATTGCTCCTGCCTCGAAACACCTTGCCCGATCGCCTTAGTGGTCGACGTATGGTAAAACTGACGATACGTCGTATTAGGGCATCTTTGCTCGAATCAGAATTTGGTAGTGAAAGGTTCCGCGCCCACGCCCGAAGTTGATCATCCTCCACCAATTTCAATACAGCTTTTGGAGATTTGTAACTGTCAATCAGTCGTGATGCCAAAAACTCCCGCGCTCCGGTAAATAATTGGTTGCTTGCTTCGAGCGCAGATTTCATTGTGCTGACTTGAACATTCTTGAGAAGATTTAAGTACGCTGGGGTTTGCAATTCAATCTTTAGGAGTTGGCGAAGCGGTATTGCAAGTTCGTCTGGCACGCAATAAATGTGTTCATCTTTCAATCGTGCTCTCAGCACGAGACCCATTCTTTCCAGATGGCCATTCGCTTCATTGACCTCTTTCGCGGTATGCAATGCCCCACGTTCCGATGGCAACTTACCGAGCTGAAGCTCTATGATTCGATGATCGCGTCGAGTTATTTCTAGCTTTAGGCGAAGCCTCTCGAGTAACCGGAATTCACTTGCATTGACGCTATCTTCCCAGGCCGCTTCTAGGACTGTTTTATACAAATCGACTGTCTTGGCATTCAAATGGCGAAGGGAGTTAGGTTTGCATGCCCCAAGCTCCAGCAAAAATCCTAAGGTCTGTCAAATTAACACTGTTTACAGCATCTTCCAGATTCACCTGCACTCCGTCTTTGTTCGTAATCAACTGAGTTTGCAATATCAAACGTTAGGGATGATAGCATCCCAACCAAACCTCTACACGTTTTTCGAAAGACAATTGCGTCATTCGACCTTTAAAACCATTCGAATTTATCGATTGAATCGTGAGTGGTTTACGGCTAAGTTCACAGTTACTTGTGGTGATTCGCTCGCTACGTGAGTCGATACGGCTGATTTTACAGGTTTGTTTCCGTTACGGATTTTTCCCGAAAGTGGCTAGTAACGTTGAAATTACTGCGCCTTAAAGATCCTCGTGGAATCTCTCAGCTGTTCGGTTGATCCCAGAGCTGTAAATTCACAAGGACTTAAATTTCGCGTACCTAGGTCATCGCTCCTCTAACTCCATCGCAGCGGCAAGGGATTGTTGAAAGCTGCATAGTTGAGCAGAGCTTCGTGTCGCGTTTGGTGAGTAATTCCAGCTACTAGGACTCTCTGCTTTAGTTCCTAGGGCACCTTGTCATACGCGCTCCATCATCGCCCTCTTTCAAACAAAAGTCAAGTTAGATGACAACATTATTGGCAGAGAGGGGTTGCGAAGTTTTCAAACTTGAATTGCGCCGAGTTGACAAATTCGAACTGCGTACTATCCGTTTAAAAATTCCCCTCGACTTTATCGCCCTCTCTAATTTGCTTGAATGAATCGTCCGAGGGGAGGCTGACGCCGAGAAGTGTAAGTTCGCCACTCGCGAATAATCCGACGTGTCCCCTTGGCCAGCATGTAGCCAGGCGTGGGCTGTTCCCAAATACCCTCTTATCGTTTTGTCGATTTGCCAATGAATGCGCGCTCTATATAGTTCATGCTCCACTCACAACTCACGTGCGAATTCGGCCTATCTTTTCGAGTTCACTTCAACCGAGGAGTATACGGAATTGAGAGTTTGAGCTATGAAACCGAATAGATCTCAGGGCTGCGAGCCAAAAGTTTTTCCTTCAAGTGCGATATTCAACGGTGTTTGTTTATCACGAGAAGTTCGGAAATCCGCAGAATTCGTCAATAGGTCTCCACATTAATCGGCATAGAGTAACTGCAAAAATCGGCATAGTATGATTGCAATTATCGGCATAGGGCTGATAGTGATAGTGGATACCATTAAAACTCTAGGGCGAGAATACCGGGAACGAGTGATAGACGTGGCGTTGCTTCGCGCGCTCGGAGCGGCCGGCGCTGGGATTATTGAGGGTGCGAGGGCCAGCGGAAAAACTATGACCGCCATCAATGCATCAAATTCATACGCGTTCATTGACGATGCTGACATACAGCGAATCCTGGAGATCGCGCCGCGCTCAGTTCTCGAGGGGCTCGCTCCGCGACTGCTTGATGAATGGCAGGTCACCCCAGAACTTTGGATTTAGTACGACGTAGTGTTGATTCGACCATTGAACCTGGACAGTTCATCCTTACAGGGTCTGCCATACCTGCCGACGATTCAACCCGCCACACCGGAGCTGGTAGGTTTATTCGACTTCGACAACGGACAATGACCTGTTCAGAGAAGCTGGATGGGGCTAAAGATCAGGTGAGCATCGCCGGACTTTTTGAAGGTATTCGACCGTCCGCGTATGCAAATACTGAAATTGAACTCGAGCATGTCGTCGACCATATCCTCCGTCCCGGATTTCCCGCGATGACGGCCCTAAGTCCGGAACAATCTGCAGATCGCCTCAGAGCTTACATCGACGACGGCGCCCGTACGCATATTAGGCGGCTGGCTGACGTCCGCCATAAGCCCGACGTCATTAGGCAATTAATTGCGGCAATCTCAAGGTCCGTCGCTACCGAGGTGAACTATACAACTCTTGCTAATGACGTACGAGTTGTCGCACCAAACATCGACGTAGAAACGATTAGCAGTTGTGTCGAGCTGTTGCAGCGTCAATTCATCGTTGAATCCCAACAGACCTGGGCGCCAAAGCTGCGGTCCAGGGCTCGACTGCAAGTCTCGCCGAAGCTTCACTTAGTCGATGCTTCGCTTGCTGCTGCGGCGCTCGGTGCAGGACCTGTACATTTGCGAAATGATCTTGAGACACTCGGAATACTTTTCGAGAGCGCAGTAATCCACGACCTTATGGTGTTCGTTTCTGCAATGGGTGGCGAAGTCCGCCATTACCGAGACTCTAACGGCAAGGAGATAGATGCGGTAGCCGTACTTGCGGATGGACGCTGGGGAGCAATCGAGGTAAAGCTCGGTGGGGGACAGATCCTGAATGGAGTCAAGTCGTTATGCAGCGCTGACCAGATCGACACTAAGACGATGGGCGATCCAGCGTTTCGACTTGTCGTCACTGGAACCGGTCCGATCCTCACTGCAGACGATGGTACCGTGTCTGCCCCTTTAAGTGCACTTTCACCTTGATTGAAACCAATTGGTTTGAACTTATTTGTAAATCGCCCCTTGAGCGCATGATGGGTGGCCAATCTTTACGAAATTGAGGGTGAAGCGGCTCTTCGAAACTTTTGGGTGAGTGCCTCTTGGGATTTCGATGAAAGGCAACCGCAAGTGCTGGCATCCCTACTTCTATCTAACGTGAGCAAAGTCCTCTGGAGGGTCCCTGTTCAATCGTCCAGATTGAATGTGATCTTAGGATCGCTTTGTTTTTATACGTTTGCGACTCTAAGGCAAATCCGTTTAGCTTTTTGACCATTTAGCAGTAGCAGGTTGTTGAGCCTTTGTGGGCGAAGATCAACCGGTTGTGTGTAAACGCGTAGCGTTTTCCCCATTCGGTCGATCGTTTGCGTAGCAATCGTCCACAACTTTG
Organism: Actinomycetes bacterium; assembly: GCA_021826315.1. Taxonomy (GTDB): domain Bacteria; phylum Actinomycetota; class Acidimicrobiia; order Acidimicrobiales; family Acidimicrobiaceae; genus Acidithrix. The sequence continues at coordinate 294 of JAKAZZ010000059.1, read as the reverse complement.
GGCAACGTCTTTCTTTTCCGATGCCGTCACAATATTGACTGGAGTGTACCGGCCACGTTGTTTGTGCGACTTGGCAATAACGATTCCGCTGGTCTTTGTCTGCAAGCTCTAGGAGTTACCTTCGAGATGGGTTTCCAAGAGAGCTACGACATCTATATTCATGGAGGCTGCCAAGATTGTTGTCACTTTCGCACACTTTATGCCAGTGAACCGTATCGCAATACACCACAGAGTTCTCCCTTGTTTTAGAAAACGTTGAAATGGGAGAATCAAATGCGAAAGGCGGTATCCATC